>CAZRIR010000056.1:0-1195 GCA_964600195.1 uncultured archaeon
ACAGATGTTCTTTATGAAGATGCTGCAAAGACTTTAGGTGCCCCAGGTTTCACTGTTTTTCGCACGATTACACTTCCCTTAATGAAAGAAGGAATAATTGCTGGTGCCATTTTAGCTTTTACGAGAAGTTTAGGTGAAACAGGTGCCACTATCATAATTTCAGGATTGGTGCAAACTGCCCCTTTAATGATTGTGGGGCTTAGAAGACAATTAGAAATTCCCTCAGCATCATTACTTGCTGGTATCTTAATAACGATTTCCTTAATCCTGCTCTTCTCAATGAAAATTTTTACAAGAAAAGTTGGTTTCCCAGTTAAAAAAGTTTTTCCAAAATTAGAAAACCGCTTGAGTAATAAATATTTATGTCATGTAAGAGATGCAATAGTATTAATCTTTATTGGATTTGCGATTCTCATTCCCTCATTCTTCATAATAACTCAGATTTTTGGCGTAGATGTAATAGGAGCGGTATTTTTGGGCACGGATAATAAATGGGCGTACTTATATGTTAGTTTTGTTAATTCCATACAAATTGCAGGTTTAGCGGTATTTATAAATATCTTATTTGGTATCCCCTTTGCTTTCATTATCGTTAGACGTAATTGGGGAAGAGTTATAACTTTTTTAGATGAACTTCTCGATATTCCCATTGCAATCCCATCGGCCGCCTTAGGGTTTGCAGTGTTTCTTTTTTGGGGTCCAGCAGGTTTAGGTTTATTCCAACCAGGATTTTACATGATATTATTTGTTCACATAACTTTCACATTTCCATACATGGTTCGTCCTATAATAGGTGTCTTGGAAAATACAAATGTGGGATTAGAGGAAGCAGCTCGAACTCTTGGAGCATCTAATTTAACCGTTTTTAGAAAGATCATACTTCCAAGTATTAAGCAAGGGATCATTGCCGGATCGATAATGGTTTTTACACGCTCTCTTGGAGAAACAGGAGCAACAATAGTTGTCATGGGAGGTGTGAGAACCATCCCTGTTTTAATTGTAGATTGGGTTGAAGCGAATAATTATATTAGTGCCGTATTTGCCGCTACGGTTGTCATTATCTTTAGTGCCTTTCTAATATTTGCATTGAGAATGACTAAGAAAAAAGGGGGTGATATCATTGCCTAATATAGAATTAATCAATATCACGAAAACTTTTGAAGATGGCAAGGTTTTAGCTGTGGATAATATCTCT
>CAZRIR010000056.1:1295-9568 GCA_964600195.1 uncultured archaeon
ATTATATAATCAAACAAGCGGAAAAAGCATTAAATTTAGTCGGATTGTTAGAACATGCTGATGACTATCCTTCTGTATTTGGAAATCCAGGTTTGCAAAAATTAGGGATTGCTAGAGCTATTGCAACAGGTGCTAAAATACTAATAATGGATGAGCCCTTGGGATCATTAGATCCAAAAGTATCAAAGGTTTTTCGTCATGAATTGAGAAATCTCATCAAAGATTTAGGACTCACGGCAATACATGTCACACACAACCAAGAAGAAGCCATGGCAATTGCCGATAAAATCATTGTCATGAGAGCAGGAAAAATACTTCAGATGGGCACCCCCTATGATTTGTATGAAAATCCAAATAGTATATTTGTAGCAAATTTTTTAGGTGAAACTAATTTTCTTCAAGGATTCGTTTTAAAATTATTAGATGAACAAGAAATGAGAGTTTGGACACGTCTGGGAGGCCCAAAGTTAACTTGCAATAATTATAAAAATCATTTCAATTTGGATGATAACGTGATATTAGCTTTTCGTTTTGAGGTTGTCTATGTATTTCCATTAGATTATGAATTTGAAAAAAGTCCTCATGATTGGTCTAAATTCCAATTATTTCACGCGTTTTTGGAAGCATCAAGATTTATAGGTGAAACGAAGAGATTTTATATCACATTAGACAATAGTGATAAATTTATTTCAATAAAACCAGGAATTTTTGAAGAAAATTTCAAACCTGGTGAAGAATTGATTGTTGGAATCCATCAAGATGACATGTATCTATTTCCAGCTCCAGAAAATCTATTGAATGAATTATCTTTAATGTAAATAAGAGGTGTAAGAAATTTGGTAAATATTGAGTTGAAAAATATAACAAAATCATATCATAAATATAAAGCCTTAGATAGTATCTCATTATCCATTAAAGATAAAGAATATTTTATCATTCTCGGCCCTACAGGAGCAGGAAAAACAACTTTAATTAAAATTATTTCTGGATTATTGAAACCTGATTCTGGTCAAGTTTTATTTAACGGAAAGGATGTCACAAAATTAAGTCCTAAGGAGAGGAATGTGGGATTCATGTTTGAAAATTATGCATTATTCCCACACATGACCATATATGATAACATTGCATATAGTAGCCGGGTTCATGCAAGAGATCCAATGAAAACTAAAGCGATAGTTGAACAAGTATTGATGATGACCCTTCTCACGGGTAGAAATAATGCCCTACCAAAAGAGATGAGTGGAGGAATGAAACAGAGAGTTGCATTATGTCGTGCACTAATGAACTTGGAACAATCCAAACTCCTGATTTTAGATGAACCTTTAAAAGCATTAGATGCAGGTTTACGGATGAGTTTACGAAGTGAATTACTATCCATGGCAAAGTCTAAGCAATTAGAATTGACTGTAATACACATCACAAATGAGGAAAATGAAGCCATGATGGTAGCAGATAAAATTGCAATTGTAAATGAGGGAAAATTAATGCAGGTTGGAACACCATATGAAATATATTACCAACCAAATGACTTGTTTGTTGCTAATTTTTTAAGTGAAATAAATTATTTAGAAGGAATAGTAATTAAAAATGTTGAACCCACTTGGGATATCTATGCTAAATCGAAACAAGGAGATAAATTTTTTGCTGAAATTCAAAAAGAGTCAATTCCAATGCAAATTGATATTGGTGTGGGAGAATATTTTGCATCCTATGTAAATAAAGAGATATATAACGAAATAAAACAGGGTGATAAGCTACTTCTAATTGTTAGAGCGAATCATTTTAAATTAAGACTAGGGGATCGGAGAAATGAGAAGAAAAATTCACTTTCAGGCATAATAAAACGTCGAAAATTCATGGGTGTTTTTTATAGATTCGAGGTTGAGATAAAAATACAGGGTAAAGAGAAAAATATGATCATTACCGTTCCCGCTACTGCAGAGATCCATGGAAAATTCGTTGAAAAATCAGAAGTGACGATTTATTTCCCGAAAGAATTTGGAATCGTATTCAAACACCCTGGATTTGAATATATTAACAAAATATTTAAATTAGAATAATTAGTTAAAAATTAAGAAGGATGTGATAAAAATTAGTTCTTTATTTGATTGGTTTAAATCTCGTAATGAAGAAACTGCGATTAATAAGACGTTAACTCATGTGCAAAAGGTTCTTGAGTGTGTGGTTGAATTTCAAAAAGGAATGGCGTTTCTTATTGAAGAGAAGAATGTAGATCTAGCTTTAAAGGTATTTTCCAGAGTTAATGAGCTGGAACATCAAGCGGATGGAATTAGAAGGAATATTCTCAACTTACTCTCAAAAGCAGAGTTACCATCAATAATTCGAGAAAATCTCTCGCATTTAGTTAAAAGAATTGATGACGTAGCAAATGCAGCAAATGCTAGTGCGCGAATTTTGATTTACATGAATTTTGAAGATTTTCTGAATTTGAATGATGAAATTCACAAGAATATTTTAAAAATGGCAGAAATTTCAGTTAAATGTATCAAAAAGCTAAATGTCATGGTGAATTATCTTATTAATGCAGAGGATAGTGGAATTCAGGAGTTAGGAAATGAAATAAATCGTTTAGAACATGATGTCGATGAATTACATTTTTCTGTAAATAGACATTTGGTTTCAGATCATCCGGAGATTAATCCTTTCAGTGCTATAATGATTCATAATAGCATATCCGCCATGGAAGCGATTAGCGATAATGCTGAAGAAGTCGCGGATTACATAATCATGCTCACAATTGCAAAAAAAACCAAATAAATTCATTCAATTTGGATTGATTAAATTTTGAATCATTTGAGAGATTTTAAATATTGTACAATTAGATTTGCAGTATTTTCGATTCCATCTAATGTCGATACTTCTGGAACATTGTGGCTGAACATCACGGGTATTCCGATAAGAGCAGATGGAATACCAGACCATTTTTGGGCCTTGCCTGCATCAGATCCGTAGAATTCAACGACACCATCTTGATATTGGATTTGATTTTTTTCAGCAACATTACTCAATGTTTGACATAAATTATAATCAAATACACCAGAACCCCTTCCTTCTTGCCAAATAATCACGGGACCGCCTTCTAATCTGATATTGGAACCTACACTCCCGGAAAAATCAGCTACGAGCCCAATGTCAATTGCAATCACTTTATTAATATCATTTTGCTTTAAAAAATAATGAGCTCCTTCCGTTCCTATCTCTTCTCTTGATGTTCCAACTATAAAAACATTATGATGTATCTTTAAATGTCCAAAATCATCCATTAATTGATTTTTTATTTTTTCAGTTAATGTTACTAAACATGTTAGAGCAGCTAAGTTATCCATTGAATATCCTGCTATGATATTATCATTGATTTCTGGATTAAGCAATCCAAATTTCCCTGAAAAAACAAATGGAGCTCCAACATGTATTTTATAATCTGAGATTGCTTCTTTTGTATTTTTTGCTCCGATATAAATCCGCATTTCCAAGGGGTCTATTTTTTCTTTAATTCTTAACTTGTCTGGTGTTGAATGAGCAGAACGACCACCAATTATTCCATTTATCCATTTTCCTTCTCTATTCAATATTTTTACCTTTTTAGAAATGAGCCATCTCCCTTCATAGCCCCCTCTTCTTGAAAACTCGAGAGAACCCTTTTTTGTAATTTTACGGATTGTTCCACCAATCTCATCAATATGGGCTAAAATTGCAATAGATCCTTTAGCAGATTTTCCCCTTAATTTAATAAAGTAATTCCCCAATGGGTCTTTTTCAACGGGAATGTCCTTTTTTTCTAAGATCTTATCTAGTTCCTCTTTAAATACTTCGGCTCGAGCTTTTTCTAATCCCGATGGCGCTCTTTTAGAAGCTAAGTTTGTTATGATTGATAAAATTTCTTTATTATTCATAGTTTTATCATATTTTTTTTATTAAACCATGAGAGTTATATTCATTCGACAATGATAAAATTTGTTTTTTTTATGATCCTTTTGATAATATTTAAATAATTATCATGTATATTTTCTCTTAAGTTATGACAGAATTAATCGAGGATATAAAGGATCGATTTTTAAAATTTAAAGATAGTACGCGAGTGAAAGTAAGATTTAATGATACTGATGCCATGGGTATTATTCATTTTAAGAATTACATGGTTTACTTTGATGATGGATTTGTAAGTTTAATGAATAATATAGCTCATCCCCGACGTATCGAAGATACACTTAAGGAAGGAATCGCATGTGGAGTGAAACACGTGGATATATTCTATGAAGGAAATGCCAATTATGGTGATTTTATCGTCGTAGAATCTCAAATCATAGACATTAGCGACAAATCAATTACTTTTCATCATGACATTTATAAGGAATTGGATAAAACATTATTAGCTACGGTGGAATGCGAGAGATATTTCATTGATTTGGTGAGTGAAGAAATGTTGGATGCGACAGAATTTCTCATGAACTTTACAAAATTAGATGATCCCCCTTAAAATGAGATATACTAAGTATTAAATATTCTTGCTGAGTATAAGTAAATATCATGACTGAATTGATAACCTATATTTTTGAATTCATTACCATGATATTATCTTTTATAGCTACTTTCTTACTATATCATAAATCTAGAACTTCTGAAGTTAAGATTGGGGCTAGATTTTTAAGTGTTGGGATAGCATTACTTGGTTTATATGCATTGAGCACTATATTCTATTCTCTAATAGGACAAGCATGGGCCATTCAGGTTTTTTTAAAAATAGGGATAATTAGCCTTATCTATGCCGTTCTATTTCTGTTTTATACGATGATTATCTTAATATTTTCAAGTAAATGGGCCCGGGCTAAGATCGTGTACATGATTACGATATTTGCTATAGCTACAATAATATCGTTCATTACTATATTTGTTGATTATATCAAGATAATTGATGCAAAAACAGCAAACACTCATTTTGATCCAATCTTGCCTTTCATAATGTTTGCAATATACGTGGGATTCATACTCATTTTATCAGCAGTGGCTTTATATTATTTTGGTATATTAAAAAATAGTGGTGCATCAAAAAAGAGAATGATGCTTTTTTTCATAGGATTGATCTTAATTATACTTTCTCTCATAACTGAATTAATCGGGAACTTTATAGAAATTGAAATACTTTTTGATACGATTTTGTTTGGATTATTATCAGGGGCATCAGTTCTATTCGCTTTAGCATTCCTAAGAGGTAATAATTAACTTTATTTTTTTTTAAGTTTTATTTCTATTAAAAAAAGTTCAACTGATTTCTCTCATGCGTATTATAGAAAAAACCAATAAAACATTAGATAATCTCTTTAAAAAGATTCCTGGAGGATTATTTGGTATCTTTTCGATGATAATAGGTCTCACGGGTGATTTTTTGGCAGCTCTTTATTATCCGGGAGGATATAGTATTCTTGAACATATGATAAGTCATCTTGGAACTTCATGGTTAAATCCGGGATATTACATTTTTAATATTGGTGTAATATTATGTGGATCAGTTGCTATTCCATTTGATATCTACTTGGGACGATTTTTTGAAAAAAAGCAAAGAAAAAGTAATTGGATAAACGTGGCTGTTATTTCAAATTTAATATCGAGTATTTCTCTAATTTTCGTAGGAATAAGTCTATCAATTTCTCAAGATTTTGAGGACTTTGCTTTCTTTTTACATGGATTATTTGCTACATTGTGTTTTTTAGGAGCTGCGATCTATTGTTTAATTTATAGTGGAATTATTTTGAATAAAAATCGTTTTATTCCAAAACATTTTGCAATCTTTGGGCTCATAGTGGCATTAGTTGAGATTTTATTTATTTTTACTTGGCAACCATTTATAGAGTGGTTAGCCAATTTTTCAATAATTGCATGGATAATCATTATGAGCATTATAACATTAAAGCGAGAATCCTGATGTTGGATATAGATCATCACGTCAAGATTTTTAGATAATCAAATGAGTTTACAATAAATTGCTTTCTTGAATTTGATTTCTAAAACACTTCATGTGATATATTTTATATTCAATGTCAAAAAATAAAACTTTTTTTTTCATATTAGTTTTATCTCTTTAAGTAGATTATAATTTTACTTTTCTGCAATGCAAGTTAGACAAAAATTAAGCAATTATTTTGATAAATTTAATAGTTATATTCCTGGAGAAATATTAGGGTTTATTTCTATGATTGTTGCATTAACAGGGATTATTATATCATTCATTAATTTTCCTACTTATAGTATATTTATTAGCATGGTTAGCCATTTAGGCATGCCAGGAATGACGTCTGTTTATTTTCTATTTGATTCTTGTTTGATGATTTCAGGATTAATAAATATTCCATTTGCATTAGCTTTTGGTCGTTTTATTAGACAAAAGATTGGAGAAAATAAATGGATAAAGATAGCTATCCTTTGGAATTGCATCTCAAGTATTAGTTTAATCCTTGTGGGCTTCTTCCTAATAAATTCTATCATTTTAAGTGATTTTTTTTACGCTTTACATGTATTGTGTGCAATCGTCATGTTTTCAGGTGTAGTAATTTATTGTATTATCTATAGCAATTTAATTATTAAACATAAAGACAAGTTTACAAATTCTTTGGCAATCCTTGGCTATATTGCAGCAGGAATGCAAATGGCATTTCTTTTTTCATGGAAATCTTACTTGGAATGGTTTTCTATTTTTCTTATTATGGCTTGGAACATTATCATGAGTGCATACATGTTAAATAAAAAATATCAAATAAAATGAAGAATCTTAGTCAATTTTTATTTTTGGTGGAGGTACAAATACATTTCTGTAACCCGTTCTATTTAAAGAGATTGCTTTGGGATCTTGGGGGCATAAATGAGCACAAACTCCACACCCTATGCATTTTGACTCATCTATTTTAACTTTATCGTCATCAGAAAGTTCGATTGCTTTCATTGGGCATTTTTCAATGCAAGTTTGGCAACCTATGCATAATTCCTCATCAACTTGAGCAATATATGAAGTTAGTGTATGGAATGGTAAGGCTCCACGATAATATAACTGAAAGATTCCACAACAACAATTACAGCAATTGCATATTGCTTCCAAGTCACGCTCGGGATTTTGGTGGATGTGAAAGGCTTTATGTACCAATCCCGCATCTTCAGACTCCCTTAAAACATTCAATGCTTCTTCTTTAGTGATTTTATCTGCGAAATCATACTCGATGCAAAATTTAGCCGTTTTTCCAAGCAATAAGCAATTCTTTCGTGGAGCGTCCAATTTGCAGGGGTCATCTAATAAATCTTTTTCATGCCGACAATAACACAGCCCTAAAGCGATATCATCATATTTTTCAATTAACTGTTTCACATCTTCATTTGAAAGAATTATATCTTCTCCAGGTTCGACTTCTTCTTCGACTGGCACCACTCTTGTAATGGGAGGAAGTTGTTTTGTCATTGGTACTATTTGATCATAATTTTTACTAGTTGTCTTCCCCATTTCGTCAAATAATTTATCAAAAAGTCTTGCTAACTTTTTTTCTTTTTCAGATTCTCCAGGTCGCATCAGAAAGAATTCAAACATTCCTGGAAAAGGAGGTTGTAAACGATAAACTGTAATTCCCGTTGATTTACTTTGAGATCCAACAATAACTCCTAAATGTTGTAAATTAAATATCATATTATTTAGTGCTTGTCCATCTAAAGTTGTCCTTTGCTGTAATTCTTCTGTATTTAAATTTGGTTTCCTAACGAAAACTTTCGTAATAAAATTTGCCTGCTCTTCAGTTATCATGTTTTTTAATAATTCAATTAATGTATCGGTAATCGGAAAAGGCATACCTCCTGCTTTAACTACGGCTCTAGCTGTTTTATACCATAATTTTTCGGACATATTATTTTTTCATTAATTTTTGATTATTTCTATTACTTAATTTCAATATCTTTAACATTTTAATTGCTCATGAAGAGATTCCATTGCTGATATTTGAACGAGTATAATTAGTATTTAGAATCCATCTATTATCGCTCACTTTTTTTATTACCTGTTTCTCTAATAATTCTTCAACATGATTTAAAATAAAATATGATTCCCAAAATGATATCAATTTATCCATATCACTACTCAATTTTGTCCATTTAGTAACTATTTTTGAATTATAGATGAATCCCTTTAAAGTGATGTCTTTTAAACTTTTTGACACATCAGGATCTTTTTTAAATAAATTTATTAGATCTTCTTCACGTTGATTTATTTTATTGAGTATTTG
>CAZRIR010000057.1:0-6175 GCA_964600195.1 uncultured archaeon
TACTTTCCTCCATTAAAATTGCAAACAAGAGGGATATTAAAGTGATATTAAGCACCGTCGTCATGAAAGATAATTTAAAATTTTTACCAGAAATATGTGAATTAGCTAAAAATTATAACTGTTCTGTTGAGATGTATCCTTGTGAGGATATCATCCGTGATTTTCCCGATAAAACCTATCAAGTTAAGGATATTAAAGAATTGATCCCAGATATATCTAAATGGGCAAATATCATACGATCACTGAGAAAAGAGTATAAAAATATCCTAACCGATCCTTTTAGTGTTGAAGTGATTGAAAAGGGCGGATTTGGAGGCTCTCCGCAGCATCATCAAAATCTTTTGAGATGTCACGTGGCTGAGGCTTATTTATTTATCCGGTCTGATGGATTAATCGATTATCCCTGTAAAATCCATCCATTATATAGCATTAATGCATTAAAGTATCCCCTTTCAAGGATTTATAATTCTCAAGAAGTAAGACAATTAATGAAAAAGCATGATGACTATCAATTTTGTAACGGATGTCGTTTAGGATGTGCAATTGCTTCTTCGATGCCAGCTCGATGGAAGACAGTATATGCAAAGTATATCAAGGGTTTCTTGGATGGAAATTTAAACTGAAAAATTTGAAAACGAGTAGAAAACATTTAATTTATAAAAAGATTTTCCTTAAATAGTTGAATAATTATGGCAAATGAATTGATAATCCTTTTAGTAATGATCGTGACCCTCTCGATGATTATCATAGGAATGGTTTTTAACAAAGTATGGGGGGTAAAACAAAGTAATTTTATGGAGTTAAAGAATAATTTATCTAATCTCCAAGAGAGGATGAAAAATGCTCAAATGATGGGGGACATCCGTCAAATGAAACAATTACAATTAGAAGCAAATCAGATGTTCAAATCATTAATCTTCAAGCAATTCTTACCTCTTTGCGTTAGATGTATTCTCTTTTTAGGAGTATGGATTGTCCTTACGTTCATATTTAGAGATTATAATACTGGTCTTTTACCATTTCAAATTCCAATATTGGGGGATGGATGGTTCGCATTATATTTTTTATTTTCTTTGGGATTCTTCTTATTGATTTATGCCATTAAGAAATTATACAAGAAATTAGCTGGGAAAGAAGAAGGGAAACCCTCAATGTTCAAACAGTTAATGAAAGATCTTTCTTTTAATGCGGATAATCCTTTATCCAGTGGATCTCCATTATCATTGGGCTTGACTCCCGATGATTATTCCATTCAAGATCATGACCAAGGGATGATTGATGAAGATCGTGATTCTTCCGATACTTGGAAAGATAAGATTCAAAAATAACTAGTAAGGTGAGTAAAAATGGAAAATGATGGCAATAAAAAATTATCAATATTTAAGGACAAGAAAGTCCAGAAACAATTAACTCTGTATTTAATTTTTGGGGGTTTTATGATTGTTTTAAATTTAGCAATCCAATCATTAAATGAAAGTATTGCCCCAATAATTTGTGAAAGCATTGGACACGTGCAATTAATTCATACATTTTATTGTAGTACTTCTCCATTTGATATGATCAACCTTGTCGGAACATTTTTAGCTGTTGGTGTAACGGTTATTGTTAAGTTCTTGTTAGATAAATTCATAGTTTTTAGAACCGTAAGATTGGTTAAAGAGACGTCAAGAGAATTTATGATATATTTCACTTTCTCTGTATTGGCTACCGTTTGGAATATTGGTACACAATTTATTTTATACCAAATAATTGGGATACCATGGTTTATAAGTGGAATTATAGCATTAAGTACGGGATATCTCTTAAGATTCTTTTTGGACCGAAAATATACATTTAAAAGATTTAGAATTCTTGAAGAGTGAATATTCTCATTGAGGTATTCTTTGGGAGACTTTTAAATAAAAAAATTTAATAGATTGAGATGTGATCATAAATATATGCCCGATGAACATGAGGATGATGATAAATCAATCATTGATGCTCTTTCTTCACTAGGGTGGCAGGAAGAACAAGAAGAAGCTGATGAGATCGAAGAGGATAGATCAGTAATAGAACAATATAATCATCTCAAGCAGCAATATAGAAAGATTCAAGAAGAACTTTCTGAAAAAGCGAGTCAAGTTGATAATTTAAATAGAGATCTTCAAGAAGTAACTCATGAAAAGCAAGAAGCAATGCAAAAAATTGAAGATCTCACCACGCAAATTGATAATTTACTTCGGACAATTGAAGATGAGAAAAATAAATCTCAGCAGGTTATCAATGAAAAAATTAATATAATTGATGAACTAAACCAAACCATCGAAAATTTTAATCAATTTACTCCAATCCAGGATTCTCAAGAAAATACTTTCAAGGAATTAACTGAAACGCTTAAAAGCAAGGATCAAGAAATTGAACAATTGTATTCGCAATTATATGAGCAGAAGCAACAATTAGAAGAAATTAACTCAACAAAACAACAGCAAGAACAAAAAATCGATGAATTATCATCACAACTTGAACAAGCTTCAGCTGGACAAGCAGAAAATGTTAACCACATCCAACAGAAAGAAAATAAAATAAAAGAATTAACCGAACAAATTCAATATCTCCAAAATGATACCATACAGAAGTCTAGATATGAAAAAATTGAATTATTGGTTGAAAAAAAAGATGAAATCATAACTGATAAGGAAAAAAATATTTTTCAACTTAATAACAATTTGGATTCTGCCAATCAGAAAATTAAAAACCTGCAACAACAAATTGAAACTTTTTCTTTAGTTAAGAAAGATTTAGAAATAAAAGAAACACGCATTAAGACTTTAATAGACGAGATAGGAGGATTACAGCATCAAGTTGAATCAAAGTCAGAATTGATAAGCAATTTAGAAGAAAAGTTGAAAGCTTCTCAAGATAAAATGTCAAAACATCAAATTGATTCCGAAAAACTCGAAAAAAAGGAATCAGAAATCAAAGAATTGCGTGATGAGAATAAAGATATTAAAGAGAGATTTGCAGAAGCAGAACAAATAGAGGAAAGAATATTATCTGACCTCCAAAAAGTTAAGGATCAAAACCTAATTTTAGAATCTAAAACTGAAGAAAGAGAAAAGGAGATTATTGAATTAAAGAAGAAAATTAAATTATTACGCAGGGATATGTTTAAATCTTAATGTTAAAATAAATAATAAAAATAATTAAAAAAATAATATTAATACAATAAAATTTGTTATTTATTTCTTATTTTTCACGCCATTCTTGGCCACATTCGCCACATTTATACTTTTTACCATACATTCTGGGGTAATCTAAAATAATGTTTCCCTTGTCTACGGATTCATGTATCATTGCTTTATCTTCCATCCCACAATTAGGACATTTACGTCTTCCCTCTGTTTTTTCAATTGTAAGAATACCATCTGTCGCTCCAGGAATGCCTGGACCTGCAGAAGATGCACTTATTTCTTTTTTCAAGGTATCTGGAGAATATTCCACATCAGATATTTTTGCATCATGTTCTCTATGGACGGCGGCAGCTACTTTATCTGCAGCGGATTCGGGTTCTAAGTCTGAATCAGCGGATATCTGCACGGCGTCAGATTCTTTATAATGTTCTCCTTTTTCTAAGGCTGCTAGGAATGTTGCATCATCCCCTTCCTCACAAATTTGCTCATTTTGTTCTCCAGCCCTATCTGCATCAATTTGTCTTGCCCATTGCCCTGCCTTTACTTTCTCTTTAACATTACAATTTGCACCCTGCCAAACATAAACATCTGTACCCATATCCAACACGTAACAATCCTCGGAGTCTAGAGAATCTTTAGAGAAAGGAACTTGAATCATTTTCATGGCATTGATATCTTCATACTCTTCAGAAGAAACTCGATAAAGAACGTTTACATGTTCAGTGAATCCTGCGAAATCACCGGTCATAACATCCTTTAGCATTGTTTTTGCAACATTCTTTTCGACAATTTTCATGGCTCCCTGGGTTGCAATGAGTTTTAAAAATTCTTCCGTTTCTTGACCTTGGTCAATAGTAATTATTTTTGCAGCACCCCCCCTTTCTTGATCTAACTTACGGGCTTGAGCCGCACCTCCTGTCTTCTCATCCACGCTACACTTACTTCCAATCCAAATGAAAATGGTGTGCTCAGCATCAATTAAATACACGTCTCCTGTAGAAAAGACAAGTTTATTGATTTCCTTGAGTTCTCCTTGATCAATTAAATAGATTTTCATTAAAACACCATTATTTTTATTTTTTGTAAATTAAATTATTAACATAATTATAAATTAATCTGTATAAAAATCTTCTCAAAAATCCTAATAATAAGAAGAAAATTAGATAATAGGAAAAGAAGAACTATTTATATTATTGATATTTTTTTGTAAAACAAAAAAAAATTAAAAATCATCAAGTGCAAATTTTATACGGTTTACTAATTCAGGTATCTTACTAAGATCAATCGAACAATAAGCAATACGTATTCCATTGATATTTTGCTCCAACTTTTGAATGGGAATTACTCCGACTTTATACTTTTTTAGCAAGTGATCTGCAAATTCTGTTGCCTTGATTTTATTTGGATCAAGGTTGACGAAAAGGAAAAATCCGCCGCCATTAGGGTCAACTGATACGTGCTGATTGTCTATCTCAGAAAGTTCATTATTGATCAATTCATATCTTTTTTTGAGTATTAGTCTCACTTTTTCTCGTGCTTTGATAATATTATCCATTCCCTTTTCAAGGAACATTTTCAATGTCACTGCTTGATAAAAATGATTCGTATTTGAAATGGAACTCCTAATCAGACCTTCTAATTTATTATTTATTTCAAGTTTGAGTATTTCTAGTTCCTCGTCAGATTCTACCCAATGGCGTTTTAATCCAATCGTAGTAAATCCAACTCTCCCTCCGTATGCAAGTAATTCCTTCGATATTCCATCCAATTTGATTGGTATGATATCTCCTTCCAATTCCATTAAATCATAAAATATTGAACGATTAGACACGTTTTCATCATAAATGTAGGGTTCATAAGCATCATCTACAATTATTACAAACGGTAATTTAATTCTTTCTTGACTTTCGTTGATAACTTCAATAATCTGTTTAACTTCTTCTTCGGTGGGACAATATCCAGTGGGATTATTTGGGAAGTTCAATATCAAAATGATTTTTTCTTGCTCTTTTGCAGTTTCGTTTATTACATCTCTTAAACCTAGTATATTAAGTTTTTTATCAAAAAAGAATTCAAATGATTTAAATTCTACTCCAAGATTTCTCGTGATAATATTATCATAGTTTCCCCATCTTTTATTTGCTGATATAATTGATTCTCCTGGATTCAAAAGGAATTTGCATATTGAATAGATTCCATTTGTAATACCTTGAGTTACTAAAGGTTTTGTTATTAGTTTTTCAAGTTTTTGAAGTTTTTCTCTATCTATTTCTTCATTATAATTTGATTTCTTTAATATCCATTTTTTCCAAATTTCTCTTATTTCACCTATTCCACCAATAGGAGCATAAGGTACAATTGATTTTATGTTGAGACTAGAAAATTCTTTGAAATCTTCTAAGTAACATGGAACCCACTCATCGGAACCTCCATCGATAAAATCTCGTTCGAAAGCAAAAGCAGAACCAATGGTTCCATTTATATCTGCTTCCTTTTTAGCTCTACCTGACCAATAGAATATGCCATCTGGTAAAAAAATTCTCTTACCTACATCCGATAATGCATGGTACAACGGAGTCTTATTAATAATTTCAAAATTCATGATTCATGCTTCTTTCAAGGTTTTTAGTAAAGTATTATACAAAGTCATATTAAAAGTTTATTATACTGAACAAGATTTATAATATTATTTTAAATCCTGAACAAAAAAATATTTTTTTAAAAAACATTAATTAGGGATCAATAATTTAGTGAATGATTTTCATTCTGAAAAGGATAATGAAATTTTAAATAGAGGTATGCTTATTGAATTTATAATTAATTAGGAAAAATAATAATCATGAGCAATAATAATTCTAATAATCCCGAAGAACCGAAAAAAGAAAATTTTTTCCAAAAAAATTGGAATGATTTCTCAAAAAATATTCAGAATGGCTTCAAAAATTTTCAAGATTCGCTACAGGATCAAGCAAAAAAAAATCAGGAATTATGGGATAAAAATAAAG
>CAZRIR010000057.1:6275-9555 GCA_964600195.1 uncultured archaeon
TTGATGATTATTCCTATTATCTTAATAATAGTCTTAATCGTTCTCTTTGTTGGCCCTCTTATCCCATATTAAAATTAACCCTTTTTTTCTTTTCATTTAAATAAAGGTGAAAAAAATGAGAATATTTCAATCAGAAAACAAAAAAATTGTGATTAAAATCAGCACTCAGTTAATCACGGATGGTGTTGCTAAAATATATCATGAAAGAATCAAGATGTTAGTAAAAGAAATAGCTGATTTGATTCAAAATGGTTATTCCATCATTATAGTTAGCAGTGGTGCCATTGGATGTGGCTTGGCAAAACTTGGTTTGACGAAGCGTCCAAAGGAATATAAAAAATTACAAGCAGTAGCTGCCGTAGGTCAAATAATGCTGATGAGTATTTATCAAGAAGAATTTAATAAGTATGATCTAAATATTGGTCAAATTTTGTTATCTGCTGATGATACGAAGGATTCTACTAGACGATCAAATGTTAGAAATACGTTAGAAGTTCTCTTAGAAAAGGGTGTAGTTCCAATCATTAATGAAAATGATTCCGTTGCTATTGAAGAACTTCGTCATGGTGATAATGATACACTTTCAGCCTTAGTTTCAATATTATTATACGTAGATCTCTTAATAATATTAACTGATGTTGATGGATTATGTGATAAAAACCCGAACTTATATCAAGACAGCAAATTAATTTCTCAAGTTGATAAAATTGATGAAAATATTGAAAAACTAGTCGAAGATATTGATGGGAAAATAACATTTGGAGGAATGAAAAGTAAAATTACGGCAATAAAGAAATTACTTCCTATTGGGATCCCCGCGATAATTTCTTCTTACAACAAGGATGTCTTGAAAAGAATCCTAAATAAGGAAGAAATTGGCACATATTTTACTGCTCAAAAATAAAATATCGAATTATTCTGAATCGTTATTTAGTAAAATTTTTCTATTTAAATGAATATATTCTATTACATAATAATTTAAATAAATAATCAAGGCTAATATCTATGTGCTCATTTCATCTACCTTGGATACCTGAATTTGATTATATTTCAGATAAAATCAAGAAACCAATTAAAATAGATAAAGCTATTGATTATATTAAAGAAGAAATTTCTAAAGCTGAAATATTCAAAAATAATGAGGGTTTATTTTGGGTTATCCTGTTATTAGAAAGAATGGATAAGTTAGATATTATAGGAAATCTAAATTCTATTAAAAAACGTGTTGTAGAATTAAGACATCCAGAGGGTGGCTTCAAGCATTCCGAAGATGATGAAGACCCGGATATGTATAGTACATTTTTTTGTATTTCAATTTTATACTTGTTAGGTTTTGAGGATCTCATAGAAGAAAAAGATATTTCTTATGTAATAAAATCTCAAGGCATAGCTTCTGGGAGTGATGGAGGTTTTCTTCATTGCAGGTCCCCATATTGTAGGATAAATTGTTATGCCCGGCCTTTAATGAAATCCACGTTATATGCGATTTCTATTTTAAAAATAACAAATAACCTCGATAAAATTGATAAAGTAAAATTATTATCTTATTTAAAAAAAAATTACCAAGAAGACTTAGATTCAATTTATCAAATTTATTGCTTAATTATTTTGAATGATTTAAATATAATTAATGTCGAAAAAAAAGTATCATCGTGGAAAATATTATCTTTAGGTTTTAAAATTAGTGAGGATTACCCTTCAATTGAATATATTTATTGGGCTTCCCTTTGTTTAAACATTCTCAATAAATTGGAAAATACTGAATTTGAAGAAATGGTCGATTTTTTTAAAACAATGCAACAAGAAAATGGTGGGTTTACTAATCAATATACAGGGATAAGTGCAAAAGAACCTAATATAAAAAGTACTAGCCAGAGCATACTCTGTTTCTTCTTGATCTGGGATGAATTAATCAGTATTATTGAAAAAGAAATCATATTACAGTCAAGAGATAATCGAGATATGTATTTCTTCCCGATTAGTAAGAAATTTTCGATTCCCTTAAAATTAGTAAAAAAAATTGGAATATGGTTAATATCTAAGACCTGGATTGATGGTAAAATATTGGATAAAGCAGATCTATTTCAAAATTATTTTAATCACCAAAATGTCATTCCTCAGGAAATAATTACGAAAATAATGGAATACATAAAAACAGATTTAAAAAACAATGAAATTGATCTCAATGAATTTAGCAAATCATTCTCTTTTTCTAATGCTTTAGAAAGAGTGAAGATTGTGATAAATGATCTCGTCATCAATCAGTTCTTAATGGGCTCCATAAAATCCGTTAGAAGAAAATACTATCTTGAAGAATATGCTATTTTAGGAGAATACATCCATCTTAATACTCCCGTTCTTCATAGGGAAATTTTAAATGAAAAACTAAGGATAAAAGATGTAATTTATAAGATTGTATCAATTAGATATAAACTAATCGAATATATTACTAAAAATTCTGAAGAAGCTCAAAATTTAACAGAAAATGAGCAGATTTTTGAAGCAAAAGATAAAGTAAATCAAATTGGAGAATTTATTGGACTTGAAATCCGTAAATTTGAAGAATTACTTGATATGATTAAAATGGCGCACCATTTTGTGAATTTTCCCATAATGTTAGAAAATTTTGAAGAAAACTGGAATATCATAAAAAATCATATTGAAGAAAGACTTTCAGAGGAAAGAGTGAGATTAGTTGAAATTATTCGGCAAAAAGAGGAGGAAATTGCTCATCGGAATGAAGTAGAGAAAGAAACAAAACTAATTCAAGAATTAAATTCATATTTAGAAGAGATTGGTAAAAAGATGCAATTTTTACTCGATCTCACTGAACAAAAAGCTTCAAAAAAAGTATACAAGACCGTTTCAGATTTTCATAATCAATCAAATTCCGATATTGAAGTCAAGTTTAATGAAATATCGCCTGAAATTCAGCTAGATTCTTTTAAAAATAAATTTAAAGAAATAAAAGAATCATACAAGGAAAAGCAAGAGGATTTAAAGAATTATTTGAATACTTATCAGAGTGTAATAAATAATAATCGTGAATTAAAGAATTATATTAAAACTAATATCGTTCGACTACAGAAACTTATTGAGGAAAAAAGCCTTCAAATCATTAAATTAATAAATGAAAATAAACTTCAAGATAGCTCTCAATTATTAAATGAATGTAACTCTAATTTCAAGGAGACCTTTGAGGAAGAAAAGGATAACTTTTATGATAAAATAACCAGTATTGAAAAAAAAATTGATATTTTCTCTAAATACACGAGTGATT
>CAZRIR010000058.1:0-2145 GCA_964600195.1 uncultured archaeon
ATTATGGGGCAAATGTCTTTTTGAACACTTCACGCGTCGAAAATCAAGGAATTCCCCTCATAGAAGCAGCAGTGTGTGGATTACCCATAGTTGCGATGAATTTACCTGCCTATGATTGGGTTGAACACGAATATAGTTGTTATAAAGCAGTAAATAATGAAGATTTCATTATTGGCATCAAAAAAATTCTAAATGATGAAAATTTTTGTAAAAAAATAGTAAACAACGCTCAAAAGAAAGCAATTGAACTTCATGATTTTAATAAAATAGGAGAAAAGGTTGAAACTTTATACAAAAGAGCCATAAAACTTAAAAAAGCTAAAGATAAAATCAGAAGATCAAGATAATTGATAAAAATAATGCTATAAATCAAAAATATGATAGAATGTGTTAAATAAGTTAATATTATCAATTACATTGATTAATATAATCATTAATTCGTTTATTATTTTTTTAAATAATCATTTAAAAAAAGAAACCAATAGTTTTTTCAATCCTTCTATATAATTTCCTTTCTAATTGTTCAAAATTTGAATAAATAATAAAATTGTAATCTTTTATATCAAAATGAACATCCTCTATAGAATTAGTAATATGTATTACATCTTTATTATGTGTATGAACTACACCTAATTCATAATAACAATTTGGACGTGCTTTCGATATATCCGCAATAATAACACGAGCTTTAAAAATATTTTCGATGATCTTTTTCGTAATTTGTCCATTAAATTCTTGTTCATCTACTCTTTCACAATAATATCCAAATTTTGAAACGGTAGGTTTGATTACATTTAGATAGCAATTTTGAAGATCTCTATCATTTACAAGTGGCATTATGATAAAGCAAAATCGATTATCAATATGATACGATTCAGTAACATTAGTAGATTTATTGTCACCTGTCGTAATTTTATCCCCCTTAACTTTTGATTTTTCTTTTAATTTCTCAAAAATACCTGCGTATCTACCCCAATTTTTAAAGGTCCATAAAATTGTTTCATTTTTTATGTTAAAAGTATATATATTTTTTATAATATTGATTGCATCAATTTTAGTATATCCCCTATTCATTAATTCAATAAAATCTCTAAAAGGTTTATAACATAATAACTTATTTTTAAATATCTCTATTTTTTTTTTATTTGAAGCATCATATAAATCATAATTAATATTTAATAAATTTAACTGCCGAGCTGCTCCGATAGCATTCCGTGCTGTTTCATTAGATATATTTAAAGAATCTGAAAGGATTTTTTTATTAAATTCGATTTCATTTTCTTCGCATTTTTTGTATACCTCTATAGTGTTAATTATTTTTTCAGCGCTAACATTATATATCTTAAATTTCACTGAATTTGACCATTTTTAGATTTTTAATTTTTTATTTAATATTATCTTTTATTGCTTCTACAAATGTGATTAATAGATTGATGTCATTTCTATTACAATCTTTAGGTATTATGACTTTTGCTTTTTTTCCAGAATCAAAGGGAATTTCAATCTTAAAAAAATTACTTTGGTCTATATTATCGGTATTAGATGATTCTTGGAATGGTTCTTTATCAAATTCTAATTCATTTTTTGTCTCAGGCAACTCATCAGGTGGAGAATTTATGATTTTTCTAATTTTTCCTGAACTAATCTCGTTATTTGGTCTTTTAGTATTTTTTCCAGTCTGTTCTTTTTTTTTATTTTTAGTTATTTCACTAAATATTTCTTCATCTATTATGATTTTGTCTTCCTTTAAAATACCAGCATATTTTAGACTCTCCATAAATGAATTTACAGCGGCATCTAATGAATTTTCAATAATTCCCTTTTGTCGAAAATTATTTTTTATAAATTCTTCTTTAGGTAATTCAACTCCTTTGTATTGAGAGATTAGTTCTGAAAAGATTGTAGGTTTTAATATCGCTTTAACTAATAGGTTTTTGCTTTCATTATCATTTTTATCAGTAGGATACAATATTTTTTTCGCCGATTCTGTTATTTTATACCCATTACCATCTTTTTGGATCAAACCATACTGAATTGCGCTACTTTTTGAATATGAGAACCGTTTATTAGATTTAGTACGTATATCTAATTTGGATAAAATTGATTCAATCGGAGCTGAACCATTACCTCCTATCTTATAAATCA
>CAZRIR010000058.1:2155-9433 GCA_964600195.1 uncultured archaeon
GAATAATATGGATATTGTTTACTTTTAGGCTTTTTTGAAATTATTTTACACCTTTTATTATTTTTATTACATATTTCTAATACATATATTGTTAATAACCTATTTAAATATTGTGAAGAAAACACACATCTTTAGAAATTAAAAAATCTGCACTCTCTTTTATCTAAAAAAAATATTCTAAACAGTAAAAAAGATTCATTATTTATGTATTTTTAAACATAAATATTAGTGGATTAATATGAGTACAACTTTGTCAATTATTAAATTTATATATAGATAATTAATTATACTAAATATTAATGACCAGTTTTTAAAAATTTAGCGGAAGATAGTCATCATAACCAATCAAACTCTATTTATTCTTAAAATTTTAATCTAAATAATTCTTTTCAATTATATTATATTCTTTTATTTATAAACAAAAAAAAAATAATTTAATAAAAAAAGTGCCGACAATAAACGAATAAAAATAAAATAATAATTATTGCCCGACATTAAACATATTTTTTACTTTATTTATATATCAGATTATCATTATTATACATATTATTTGTGAAAATCATTCAAACAAGGTTTTTAAAGATCAAATAATTACAGATTTAGGTTAATATAATACAACCAGCTTGAATCCTAAAGAATACAATCAAGGGAATGTAAACAATGATTAGGTTAAAGATATTATGGTAATACCTTAAAATAAATATAATAAGAAAGAAGGACTTCACGATAAACACTAATACTCAATTGATCAATCTAATTGCATGCAATTAACACATTTTATGACAATATCAAAAAAATCCAATAATACGATATTGTTTGAAAGCAATCGTCCTTTATAAATAAAAAAACTTTCAAATCAGATTCCTCGTCTTTTTTCTTTAAAAAAACTCAATTTAATAATGTTATAAATTTAAAGTAATTTTAGGGAACTAAGATATGAAAAGTAAAATTGAAGTTGAAAATGCCCAACAGGTATCATTTGCAGGGTTAGGAAGAATTGTTATAATGCAAAACATCCAAGAATGGAAGAAAAAATTGAATGGTTATGTCATAACGAAAGGCAACAAGATCTCCTTTAGCTACAAGGGAGAGATTATTGATTTTATTGTAATCAATCACACACCAGAACCTGGGGCCGTCAAGATCCATCAAGGGACCCATATCTTCATACAAGAAGAAGATCATGACACGAGATTGGCAAGGTTAAGAAAATTATATAATGAGGGAGATTCTTGAAAGATTTATGGCATTCCCGAGTGGAAATTACTCAAATTCCATCAGAAATTGAGGAAGAAGATATAAGGATTAATTATAGAGAATATAAAAAAATCCAAAAGACGTGGATGCAAGATCTTCTGTCAGATTTCTCCATCTATGGTTTGGAATTAGACATGAATGATCATTTTTCCATGATATTTTTTAAAAAAGCACATTCCCGTAAAGAAGCAGCAGTTCAAGCTCAGAAACTCTTGCATTTCCTGCAATTTAAATTTCCCGGTTTGGCAGGGAAAGCTTCAACACTGCACGTAACCAGATCGGGATTTGAATACTTTCCCGTATTAGAACTGCGGTTGCCACCCCCGGGTTCATCCCTTGAATTGACTTATCCCATTCTACAGAGATTAATCTATTTATTTAGCAAGATTTGTTATCCTGGTTTGAAATTTTTTATTTTTTGGCAAAAAGACGACTCGATCGAAAGCAAGTGGAGCAATGCACCCGAAACATACTTTTTTGAAATTTACAAGGTCAAGATATTCATGACACAGATGAATACTGAAACAATCGTTTTTACTGAAAATCAAATATTTAGTAAATATAAGACTATATTGGATTTTTTAATCCTTGGTTTAAACAATATATCCAAGAAACCTGCTGAAATATCAATTGCTCCATTAGGTTTTTGGAGAAATATTCTAAAATTTGATGTTTTTTTTAAGAATAAAGATTTTAAGGTGACAGGTCGGCAATTCCAGCTTATTAGGCACGGTTTATCCGCTCTCGAGATGCCGACTTTCTTGACACCCTGTAACGTTGATTTTACATTCATGAAGGATTTACCCCTGCCTCGAGCAGTAAAAATGGAACAAGAAAATGTCTGCTTTAGTAATGGAACTCTGTTAGGTGAGTGCATTAGCATTGGAAAATACTTGTCTAATGGCATCCCCACCCTAAAAGAGAAATTTATCCCAATAAACACGTTTTCACAAAGCACTGCCATTTTTGGGCAAATGGGAACTGGAAAAACATTTCTACTATCTCAAGTGTCTAAAGAATTTCATGAAAAGGCGAAAGATATTGGGATTCTTTATCTTAATCTCGGCAAGGGAAATCAAGAAAAATTCTACGTGGTCGATGAGGTCATAAAATATGGTTCTGAAACACTAAAAATTCCATATCACGTGAAAGCTCATTCATTCCATGATAGAAAAACGCTTCAAGAAACGGCCACTTACTTGATATCTTCCCTTGGATTAAAGGATCCTGTCGATAAAGTGCTATTTGACGTCATGGAAGCATACATTAAAGTAGATGGTGAATTACCCGAATCATTAGAAGAGTTATTTAAAGGATTAAAAAAGTGGTATCTCAAATATAAATATCACGATGAATATCAAACCAACATTTTAAGAGCCATTGAAAATCGGATTTTAGCGATAATCTCGGATCCAAAAATAGAAGCAATTTTGGAATTATTAGAAGGTTCAAAAGTGCCGAAGTGGTTCCGAGATTGGAGGGCAGGGAAAAAAATTTATATAGATTTGTCGATGTGTAATATCTACACCAAAAGATTACTTTCAATGGCTATTTTTCAGATGATCCGAACTTTAACTCCTAATATTGAAGTGGAAAAGCTTCAAAATCTTATTGTTCTCGATGAAGCTCATCAATTGCTGGAAAAATCAGTGATAAATAATCCTTATGATGACGATTTTATCGCAAGGGAACAATTGGAAAAAATTTTTAAATTGCTGTTGAGAGAGTTTAGAGGCAAGGGATTAGCGTTTATCATTTCTGACCAAACACCTCATTTATTATTCAACTGTGCCTCAATACTCCCCAGTTTTAAAATTCTTTTTAGGTTGGGATTTCAAAGTAGCAGGCTTTTTTCCAACAAGCTAACGGAACAAGAATTGATCCAATCCTTGAGGAACAGGCAAGCTATAGTGCTTAATGGTGTAAATGCCGAGCGTTACATGATAGAAACAATAAATTTTACCCCTAAAAATTACTTTTTGCCGTATATAAATGATAAAAAGGAGGCATTCCAGAAGAGTGAGTGAACTGAGAAAAGGTAAGCATGGAAAGGAATTAGAAATTGAAAAATTTGCTCGAAATGATAATGATAGAGCTCATGAATTGAAACCCACTATTAAACGACCTGATGACAAAAAAAAAGACATTTCCATCAAGCTCAGTCTGAAAGACCTTATAGAGTTACTTCATCCCAACTCGGATAATTTCGACATGGATGCAGGAGATAACCCATCTAGGAAAGAGCAACCTGATGAGCATTAGGTTTGAAAATGAGCGATATTAATGGGCCTTCCGATTTTGAAGGAGATTCGGAAGATGAAAATGTTTCCGATTTCGACCCTAATGATGATCCTGAAGATGATGAGCCTGATTTCGACCCAAATGATGATCTTGGAGATGATGATGAGCCTGAATTCGATCCGAATGATGAATTTAGAGATATAGATGAACCTGATTTTGATCCAAATGATGATCTTGAAGATGATGATGAACCTGATTTTGATCCGAATGAAGATATTGAATATGATGATGGACTTGATTTTGATCCGAATGATGAACTTGAAGATGATGACGAGTTAGATTTCGACCCGAATGATGATCTTGAAGATAATTTTGAGCCCGATTTCGATCCAGATGATGAAATTAGAGACATAGATGAACCTGATTTTGATCCGAATGATGAAGTTGGAGATGATGACGAGTTAGATTTCGAGTCGAATGATGATATTGGAGATGATGATGAGTCCGATTTCGACCCAAATGATGATCCTGAAGAAAATGAGGAAATAAGCTCTGATAATAATTGCCAGAATGAAAATGAAGAGAATGAATCCAATGAATCCAATGATAATACCGGAGAGAATATAAATTTAGATTCAAATGAAAGAATAAATGAAAATGGCGGTTCAGAACAACAATCGGTATTAGTTCCAAGTGATTATGACGCAGACCAGAGCCAAGACCTGAGTTCTGAAAAAATGGTTGTTAATGGAGAAGATTTAGAACCCATAACTGACCCGGATGAATTTGAGAATTATAATCCAAATGAGAGCATCCCAATTTCCAAGGACTCGGAAGCACGAGAGATTTCCCGTAATGAACAAGAGATGGAACAAAAAAAGGAGCCTATAAAGGTTAATGGTAAAGATATGGAACCAATAACCAACAAGGATGAATTGGAGGATTATAACCCGAATGAGAACATTCCCAATTCCAAGAATTCGGAACATCGTGAGAGGCCACGTCATGAACAAGAACCTGAACAAAAAAAGGAACCTATAAAGGTTAATGGTAAGGAAATGGAACCCATAACCAACAAGGATGAATTGGAGAATTATAACCCGAATGAGAACATTCCCAATTCCAAGAATTCGGAACATCGTGAGAGGCCACGTCATGAACAAGAACCTGAACAAAAAAAGGAACCTATAAAGGTTAATGGTAAGGAAATGGAACCCATAACCAACAAGGATGAATTGGAGAATTATAACCCGAATGAAAACATCCCCATTTCCAAGAATTCAGAACATCGTGAGAGGCCACGTCATGTACAAGAGAGTGAAAAAGCTCCAAAAAAAGTAAAATTGAATGGAAAAGAATTAGTTCCAGTGGCCGATTCAAGCCATGAAGAAGATATGATTCATGAATCTCGGGGCTGGAAGGAATTTAAAAAATACATAAAAAATCTTCATGACTCTCAAAAACAAGCAGAAAAACAAAGTCGAAATGAGGATGCTTTTAATTTTAATCGAATTGGTCAAGAAGGATATCCAAAAATCACTAAACTTGGACAGTCTTTCGATAAAATAAATGACAATCATAATTTAAACGTGATTACCGCGGATAATGAAGAAGCGTGCTCGAATGACAATAATCTTTCTGAGAAAGAGAAATCTGCCCAACATGCAAATACCTCTTCTTCTAATAATGAAGGAAGACAATCTCATGATGAGAAACACGAAGAAGATTCACGTTCAGGGACAATTGAAGAAAATAAAGATGAATATAGTGAAAAAAATCTTAAAAAATCGAAAATGAATGGAAATGCCAGCATTTCACGAGATAAGCAAGAAAAATCCTCAAAAGGGGATATTAGGACGAATAAAAATGTCGTGGAGTGGGAGCATTTCTTAAAAAATCTCATTCAAGACCTTAAAGATGAGGAAATTTCTCAAGTAGATAAGGAAATTTTAAGCATCCTTGTAGAAAAGTTTCGAGAAAATGAAATTATAAATGATGAAATACTCGAAATTCTCAAGGAATCATTAAACCAGCATGTATATTACATGAAAAGTTGGCAAGAGCAAAGTGCGATTTCGCTTGGTAAGAAAACAATCAAAAAACTAGTTCAGGCTTTAGAGACAATCAAAAAAAATGAAAATATCTCTCAAATTAACGATTATAATTCATTATCACTCCCTAAAAAATTAGAGATTTTTAAAAAGTTAATCTATAAAGAGAATAATAGAAATTATAGGAGAAAATCTTCCTTTATAAATAAAATTACTGAAGAGGAAAAAGAATTCTTATCCAAATATAATATAGATTTAAAGAAATTAAATTCCCGTTGGGAATGGATGAATGATGTTCTAATAATTTCCTTTTTTAAGGAAGTAATTTACCCATATTTTAATATTGTACCTACACTTCGTCAAATGAAAAGCAGATATAGTATGTTTGATGATGAATTAAGGAAAAGATTTAGATTAACTTTTTCAGAATTAGTCGAGAAAGCAGGATTTAAACCTAGAAAAAGTTTTGAGAGAACTATAACTAAAAAAGATTTAACTAAGGAAGAAGCAAAATTTTTAATGAATCATAAAATTCCACTAAAGAGTCTTAAATCTAGGTGGTATTGGTTGGAGCAAAATCCAAAACTAGCTGTTGATTTTTTTTTAGAAGTAATTTATCCTTTATTTAATAGAGTTCCGGGTTGGGAAGAAATTTCAAAAACAGATTATTATAATTTTGTACAAAAGCTTAGATTAATGGGAATATCGTACCCTAAATTGGTTAAGAAGGCAGGATACATTCCAAAATATGAATTTAAAGATAAAATATTAAAAAAAAAGATCTATAAGGGAGTAGATAGATCTGTTCAAAAATTTCTAAAATCGAAAAAGAAATCCGCTCCTTTATCTCTTAGAAAATTAGCAAGCTTTCTAACAGAGATGGGATTCTCAATAAGTGATAATTTATTAGGGAATATAATTCGGGAATATCTTGAGAAAACATACCATAAAGGTGATACTTTATTTAATGAAATGTGGGCAAGTAAAAAAATGACTCCGTTAACCCAAGATCAGCTTAATAAGATTTATAATCTAATAGAAAGAGAGTTAAAATCATTTATTGAATCCAATAAAAACACTTTTATTACTCCAATAAAACATCTGATTGAAGAGCTTAAATTTGATATCGCCTCTTCAACTTTTAGGAAGTATGCAAAATCCTATTTAAAGGAAAAGTTTGGCAAAAAAGAAGGATTGAAAGTGTATTTTGAAATGTGGATCATGCAACAGCACTTAATGTCCGCCATTGGAACTCAATTTCATATTTTACTAAATGACTTATTAACACTTCATTTTGATAATCTAAATATATATTATTTTTCTGAACCCGCAGTTTATCCGACAACAAGACCAGATGGGCTCTTATTAAAAGAAGATATTCTTGATTTTTTTATAAATAGAGAAGAATTTCTTGCTCTCCTGAATATTAGCTTAAATAATCTACAAACAATAAAAGTGTTTGTTTTTGATTATACATCGGATTTATCTGATTATAATATTGTATCAAAAATAGAGAAATATCAAAGAAATGATATTTTTCTTTTTATTGTAGGATATCATTGGACTTTAAGTAACCAAATTAAAAATCTTCCAAATGACTCCAAAATATTATATCCTGAAAATATACGAGTAATTGATATTGATTTATTTAGAAATATTTTTAAATTTCCTGATAATCTGTCTAAAAAATTAGAATATTTGTTAGACTTAGTAGATAAAAATAATTTAT
>CAZRIR010000059.1:0-1204 GCA_964600195.1 uncultured archaeon
AATTTCATAATATTATTGAAAGAAGCTTAATCATTCAAGAAGTCACTTAATGTCTTCCTTTTACGTTTTTCTTGATATCGTTTTTTAATGTTAGAAGTATTGTTTTTATCATGATTACTAATCTCTTCTTGATTCAAGAGAGAATATGCTGACATAAACTGACCATTTTCTTCATTTTCTCCAGGGATCATGTGATCCATATTATCCTTTGCGAGAAAGTTAACTGTAGCTTTCTTATAGGTGCTTGAATCTAATTCAGAAAGAAATGTTGAAACTGTTGCTGCTTGGATTCCTTTAAAAGATTGAACCACGCTTGGGGAAATTAAATATAATTGATCTTTTGCTCTTGTTAATGCTACATAAAAAACTCTACGTTCTTCTTCAAAAGCCTCATCATCTCCTAAAACTCTACTGGATGGAAAATAATCATCACAGAGCATGGGCATGAAAACAACTCGCCATTCAAGTCCCTTTGCTCTATGAATTGTTGAAAGTACCAAAGGTCGTTCTTCAAGGTTATTATCTCCAGCTCTAACAACTCGCGATTCCACGCTTGATAAATTTAAACTCAAATTTTCTAAAAATTTTCTGATTGTAGGATAATTTTGAGCATAAATACTTAGTTGGTTTAAATCTTCTATACGATTTTCCCAATCGTTATAATTAGATTTTACATGATTTTTAATTAAAGAAACGATATCAGAAATTACTTCTGCGGGAGATTCTAATGGTCCATAATCCACAAAATATTTGACATGATCAATTAAATTTTGTTTGCCTGCATTTGGAATCCTTGATCCTTTCATTTGCACTGCAAAAAAATCATTTTCAAGGATCTTTACTGTAGGATTCTTAAATTTTGAAATGTATTGAAAAATTTTCTGACCAGAACTTTCTCCCAATCCAGGAACAATACTGAATATTCGCATCCAGGAGATTTCATCATGAGGATTATCAATTACTTTCAAATGAGAAAGCATATCCTTGATGTGGGCTCTTTCAAAAAATGCCAAGCCCGCCCGGACTTCATAGGGAATGTTTTTTGCTTGCAGTTCTAACTCTATTTTCATGGAATGATGAGTTGCCCTGTAAAGGACTGCCATATCCTCTAACTCAAATCCCTCTGATCTTAATTCCAAAATTTGATTTGAAATGAACTTTGCTTGATCTTCTTCGGTACCCGAGGTAACTTGAAATGGTAAGA
>CAZRIR010000059.1:1304-2542 GCA_964600195.1 uncultured archaeon
TTAATTTTCCGCGCAATTAAACGAGCGACGAATTTTTCATCAAGCAATCGATTCCAAAAGACGAGTAAATCATCAAAATCAAGAAGTCCATCCTCAGCTTTTTTTTTCGCATAAATCTCATGAACTTGCTTTATTTTCTTCTTGACTTTATCATCATCAAATTGACAATACTTCCACGAGATGACCTCACTTACGCTCTTGTTACAATTTATAGAATAGGATAAAATATCTTTTGTCATTGCGGCAGTTGGAAAGCGCTTGTTAATTTCTTTTACATTTGCAAAATCAATTGCCAGTTTCATTAGAGCTTTAGCATCGGATTGATCCATGATGGAATAATTAGGTTTTAAACCAGCTCTTTCAGCATACATTCTTAGGAATCTATTCGCGATGGAGTGAAAGGTTCCCGCCCAAATCCCTTTGGGTTTTTTCCCAAGTAATCTTTCTACTCGATTTATCATTTCATAAGCAGCTTTATTCGTGAACGTTACCAGCATGATTTCTCCAGGAGTAATACCAGAAATGAGTAGCTTGGCAACCGAGTATACTATTGTCCTGGTTTTTCCCGATCCTGCGCCGGCAATTACTAACATAGGACCATTTAAATTATTTATTATCTTTAGTTGTTCTTCATTTAGATCTCTCTCAAAATCAACCTGATTGTAAATTTCTGAGACTTTAACTTCATTTTCCTCAAAATGATTTACTACAACCTCATCATAAAACTCAAATACATATTGTTCTTCGAGATTTTTCCTTTTTTGATTCAATTTCTTTTAGGATATGCATCAATATTTTTTATCGGGTATATGTTACAAAAGGGTAATATGAATTTAATTGATGAGAGTTATAAAATTTATTATTAATTATTTGTTCGTTCTAAGGGGAATTAATAACATAAAAATTGTTCTATTTTTATATTTAAAGGACAATATATTTTAATAATATTCATGGAGTTTGTAAATTAAAAAAATTAGACCCTCAAATTTACATAGTTACCTAAAATTGCAGCTCTCGAATGAAAAAGGAAAGCAACTAGCAGAAAATAGATACGAGTTTCTTATCAATAACATTCAAGATGTTATTGTTGAATTAGATTTAGAAAGAACCATAAAATATATCAATTCTAAAGTCTACAAGGCTTTTGGATTTAAGCCAGAAGAAGTTATCGGCAAAAATATATCTGATTTCATCCATCCTGAAGATAAGAAGAGAATGCTGGTTGAAATTAAAGAGGC
>CAZRIR010000059.1:2642-9430 GCA_964600195.1 uncultured archaeon
CTGATTTCATCCATCCTGAAGATAAGAAGAGAATGCTGGTTGAAATTAAAGAGGCTATTCAGAAGAGAAAAGAAATTGCTTCAGAATTGAGAGTGAGACATAAAGATGGCCATTATATACTTGTCGCAATCGGAGGAAGCATGGCTCAATCAAATGGAATCTTGGTTCCCATGGCGGTTATAAGTAATATTACAGAACGCAAGAAATCTGAAAAATTATTAAGAGATTTAGCTAACAAATATGATAATATTATAAATCATACTTCCGATATCATAGCAGAAGTAGACATGCAGGGTAGATTTACCTACATTAGCCCTCAAGTCCAAAAATATTTGGGTGAATCACCAGAAAGATTCATAGGAAAAAAATGGTATGCTCTTGCCACTTCAGATGTAGGAACCATAAAGAAACAATTACATAACACTAAATATGTGGATGGAATTGCATTTGAGTATAGAAGCTTAGATATTTCTCGGAAAAATGAATTTTGGTTTGAAGTAAAAGGAAAGAGGTTTGTCGATACTAATGGAATCAAAAAAGATTTAATCATTGCACGAGATATAACGGAAAAAAAAAAAGCTGAAGAAGATCTAAAGAAAGCATTGGAAAGTCAAAATTTCTACAGAAGATTATTTACTCACGATATCAATAATATCCTTCATATCATGCAAACATCCATCTCACTTTTAGGCATTTTCCAGGATGATCCCTCTAAAGCTGAAGAAATGGAAGATTTGGTAAAGTTAATGAAAGAACAAATTGTTAGAGGGACATTATTGGTAGAAAATGTTAGAAGGCTTGCTGAAGTTGAAAATGATATTTTTCCAACCCAACTAATTGATGTTTGTGAAATGTTGAGAAATGCCATAAAATTTGTTAAGGAAGGTTTTCAAAATACAAAGTTTGATATCAACATTCACTTTGAAGGAGGTTTATTTTTAGTTGATGCAAATGAACTCTTATTGAATGTTTTTGAAAATATTTTAATTAACTCAGCTAAATACAACGATAGACCTATAGCAAATATCAAAATCGGCATATCTACAGAAATACATGATGATATTGAATATGTGAAAGTAAATTTTGCAGATAATGGTATTGGAATTAGCGATGATAGAAAAAAATCAATATTTGAAGAGGAAAAAACCTCGTTAAAAGGAAGTAAGGGAATGGGTTTTGGTTTGACCTTGGTAAAAAAAATTATTGAGAGATATAACGGGAAGATTTGGGTTGAAGATAGAATTAAAGGAGATTATCAAAAAGGATGTGTTTTCACCATATTAATTCCAAAACAGAATTTATGGAATCTTGAGTAATTTGCATTAAAATATAAAGATTTTTCAAATATTATAAAATAAAAAATATAATTTTTAATCCCACTCTAAACTCTAGTAGAAATTTAAATATTTATTCCACATTGACTACAAATCAAAGCATCTTTATTCAATTCTGCACCGCAATTAGGACAATAAATCTTTTCAGGACCCTCGGGCTCGACAATGAGAACTAATCCCTGTTTTTTTATTATTTTCACCTTTCTTTCGGGTTCAATTGTCTTGTCTGATTGAGCCTTCCATAATTCACCCTTATATTTTACATATCCTTCTTTCGATTTAGTAATTAATTTTGCGGTTGTCCCAATTCCTCCGATAAACTCTTCTTCGGATATGGGATTTTTTCGGGTTTTAAGCATTTTAATTGTTAATAATAACGAAAATCCTGACAATACAATGATGACTGATAATATAACAATGGTTAAAATCGCGAATAATTCTAAGGAATTAAGTAACATGAGAGGATTTGACACAAACCAGAAAATAACTCCAGTAATCAATGAAAGTAATGCAGCGGGACCAAAAAAATCGACATCTTCGGATTCTACTTCCCCAACTACAAAGCATATTCCTACTACCAACAAAACAACGGATATAGATATGAAAATTATATTTATTTCCATCTTTTAATCAATTCATTTTGTAATATCACTAATTAAAAATATAAAAAATAATAATTAAAAATTCGGATTAAAAATAATTACTTTTCCACGGTTTTACTTAATGCAAAATGTTTTCCTAGATCATTAACATTACTTGTATTTGTAATAACTACGAGATTTTTTTCTCGAGCTATTTCTGCCATTGTTTGTAATTCCCTTAACTTTAATGATATAGGATTTTGAGAATACATCTGTGCCGCCTCTAGCATCTTTTGAGCCGCCAAGGATTCTCCTTCAGCAACTATGATTCTTGCCCTTTTTTCTCTTTCAGCTTCAGCTTGTTTCGCAATTACTCTTTGCATTTCTACTGGAAGCATGACATCGGATATGGCTACGTCGCTTACTTTAATGCCCCATGGATCTGTTTTGGTATCAATTTGTTCTTGAATCTCAAGTGTAAATTCTTTAGTCTTGGTCAATAAATCATCCAAATCCGCCCTCCCTAACACTTCTCTCAGGACCGTATTTGCTAAATTTTGAGTTGCAAAGGTAAAATTTTGGATGGATACTACAGCTTTTTGTGGATCCACCACCCTATAATAAACGACAGAGTCAACATCGCACCGGACATTATCTTTAGTCACTACTTTAATCATTCGAGCATCATATGTTATAGTTCTCATGTCAACTCTCCGGGTTTTATCAATACCCGGGAGGATGGATACAATACCAGGACCCTTAATGCCACTAAATCTACCAAATCGAAAAACCACCAACCTTTCATATTCACTGACTACTTTTAATGAAGCAAGTAAAAATGGAATCAAAATGAAGACGGATAGCAGAATTACACCGACAATTATGATTATTGGTAAAAAACTAGCATCAAACATATATTTATGGCCTCCTCTATTCTTATTACCCTTCTTTTTTCTTTTAATTAGTTATTTATGACATTAATTGTAAGATAGATTTAAAAACTCTTATGGTTGGTATTTGATATAGTAAGAAATTCGATTTATTCCTAATTTAATGAAAAATAAAAATTTTGATTAAATAAATGTCTTAACAGGAATAAGGAAATCTTTTTTTTAACCAGGACAATTTCCATTGTCACATTCTTCACATATATGAACATATGACTTGGAAGTATTTCTAAACCTGCTACAGCTTATACATTTTTTTATTCTTCCATTCTTTTTTACGATTTTTCTATTTCTAGAACAATGAAGGCAAAGACATTCTTGAGTGAAGGTGTTGTAAATTTTAATGTCGATCATTTAAGTAAACCTGTGGTTTTGCTATAAAACCTTGAACAATTCTTTACAATAATTTGTACATTATTATTAAAAAAATTGATTGTTATTCTTGAAATTAATCTACTTGCTTATTTTTATAAAAATAAAAAAGATTTTAAAATTTGATTATAACTTTTATAATCCGTCACCTGAGAATCTACGACTAATTTTAATATTTTTACTATTTTTAATACATTAGAAAATAATTATATAATCAAAAAAGATGAAAATGTACGAAATGAAATATAGAATTATGAATGTTATTCCTGCTTTTTTATCGACCTTCTTCCTATATGCAATAATAAAAAATACAATAAATGTTGCGAAGATAGTATAAATTATTGTTGGTAAAGCAAGTTCTGCTGAAATTGCTTGAGGGAAAAATACCTGACCTATTCCTATAGACAAGGTTGCATCAACAATACAACTGCCAATGATATCTCCGAGTGCTATCTTATTCTCTCTTCTTCTTAGTGCGCTTATATCCACTGCTAATTCAGGAAGAGATGTTCCAATACTCACGATAAAGAAACTAATGATAAATTCATGTATTTTTAAAACGCTTGAAATTATTATTACAGATTCTACAATCATGATTGCACTTATCGTCACTCCAATGAAAGATAATCCAGCAAATAGTGCATGATAAGGTTTGCTCCTTTCAACTTCCTTAATTTCAAATTTTGTAGTTCTTTCAATAAACTCTTCCTTGTTCATGAGATATATTATCAAGAAATATAATGCGAGACTCCCAACCATAAAAATTGCATTGATCCTCGTTATATAACCCTTCTCAATAATAGAATAAATCACTATTAAAGAGATCATTTGACAAGCTCCTAAAATTACCACATCTTTTTTTCTTACTTTAAACATTCCAGATAACAGAGGTAAGATGCCGAAGATTAACGTTATTTGGGTCAATATTGAACCTAAAGAGTCTCCAACATCAATATTGCCATGACCTATCGAACATGATATGATGGAATTAAAAATTTCAGAAAGATCGGTTCCAATTGAGACGAAAGTTACACCAATAATGAGTGGAGATATTCCCAAAGCTCTTGCAAGATGAGATGCATGTTTAACAGCCTTATCACTGGAAAAAGTAATAAAAATTATCCCAATAACCAATATTAATGACGCTATAATTATTTCATTCATTTTAAAATAGACCTTTATATTAAAATTGATATTAATTTCCTATAACTCTCGCAATAAAATAATTTGTTCATTGAATTTGCGGAGCCACTGATTAAAATAAGTATATCACCGCAGCATGTTATTAAGAAAACGGTATTCCAAACCTTTCTTAATATAGTAGCCTAGTATTAATTTTTCGAAGAGATTTATGAATTAAGGATACACAATTTTGTATAAATCGAGAGGAGACAAAATAATATAGATCCCTTTCATATTTAAAGTTACCCCTAACTTATCCACACAATTTCCAGATAAATGACATATAATATCCAAAAAATCATCAAAAAATGAACAATAACTTTTTTTAACAATCTTTCTTACATCTATTTTGATGGTAAATGATAAAAGTAAAGACATGCACATTCCTCTGGAAATTGAAATCTTTGATAAATTAGAGGCCATTAAGGAATATCATGGAATTAAAAATAACACTGAGATGATTCGTTTTCTGATAACTAAGGAATTTAGAAAAGTTGAAAGACAAAAATAACATTAATTAAATATAGAAACTTGAGTTATTTAAGATAACACATCTTTCATAAAACTCCGGGAATCAGCAATATAAAATTACTTCCTTTAGAATAATCCCCTATTATTCTATCTTCAACCCATAATTCTACACCATAACTCTCCATTATTTTTTTAACAAGTGATAAACCAAATCCCAAACCTTTTCCTCTTTTTTGTTTACTACCTCTTAGAAAAATATCATCTTTTATAGAATCTGGTATGCCTTTCCCATTATCTCGAAATTCTATTCTAACATAACTTTCATTATCTTTCTTTTCTTTAGAAATGACTATTTTTAGGTCTAAGGTGTCATTTCCATGATATTTTACAGCATTTACCAAGATGTTATCAAATATATCTGAAATTAATTCATTTGCATTAATTATAACATTATCGCTAAAGGATTCAATGTCTACGTTAAAATTTTGGTCTTTAAAATTAGACTTGAGGGTATTAATTGAATCGTGTAAAATATCAAACATTTTCATAGATTGAATGGACATTCTTGCATCTTCAAGTTGCGATAATTTTCGGGCATTAGAGACTAGATTAATACCTTTCTTTACAGATTTTTGAATCATATCACAAATATTATCCATTTCTTTTGAATTAATAATATTATTACAATAAGTGGAATATAATTCCCCTGAGGTTTGTAGCACTTGAAGAATGTTATTGATATCATGAATGATGATATCTTTAAACATGTTCGCCTGGTCATATGCTCTTCGATACCGGTTTTCTGATTCTTTTAACTTTTCTTCAGCCTTTTTAATTTCCGTAATATAAACCTGAGATACAAAATCCGCAGGTCTTCCATTGTACATTATTGTTTTTGAAAGGTTTTTTACCCATACAATTCCACCAATCTTATCAATCATTCGATACTCATATTCCATGATAACATCCGTATCACCTTTTTGCTTTTTAAGAGCTTGTTCTCTGGTTAAATCTCTATCTTCTGGATGAACCAATTTTAAAAGATCTTCTAATGTCCATTTCTTCATTTCTTCATGGGGATAACTAAGTTCATCGGCAACTTTTTGATTGATGTATTTGACCTGATTATCCTGTAATATAAAAGTACCTACTAATGATTGCTCCGCTATAGATCTAAATTGTTCTTCAGATTCTTTTAATTTCTGTTCTGTTTCGATGCGTTTTGTAAGATCGTTTAATATTACCATAACCCCGTTAAATTTTGAACTTACATCAAGCATTTTCTTCATTTTAATATTAAAGAAACGGGGACCTATTTTTGTATCAATGGTCTTTTCAAAATTATGCTCTACTTCATTATTTGAAAGAAATCTTTTAATTCTTCTTCCATCCAGGTGGGGATGTCATCTTCATTTTTTTTCCCATAATATATTGTGCCCGGGACTTTAGAAAAACCAAAAAGGATCGAGGCACTATTGTTTCTGTTTTCCACATGATTTTTTAAGTTGATAAAAAAAGCAGGGTTGGGTAGACTTTCAAAAATAGTAAGATAGTTATTTTTTTCATTTGTCATTACTCGATTAGTATCTTGAAGATCCTGAATGAATTTTTCTTGTGGTGTCATGACCCATTCTGTAGCAAATCCTATCTCCACCCTATCAAAAAATCTATCGATATAAAGCTGGTAATAATCTTCAAATTTTTTTTCAAAACCACTTTCCAAGATCAAGTCCATATAAGATTGCCTGTAATATTTGATTAAACCTAAAAACATTCCTAACGTTATGCCTCGATTTCTATGTTTTTGTGCTTCTAATATTCCGAAAGAAGCAATTGGATCATTAATAAAATCTTCATCGGGACCAAAATCAGGTATTTTACTACTTTCTTCAAGCACGTTT
>CAZRIR010000060.1:0-9388 GCA_964600195.1 uncultured archaeon
ATGCATAATTTTTTTACTCTTTTCATGTTAACTAGAATATTATCATCAACAAAAAAGATATCCGTGATTTTTTTATTTTTAGATATTATTTCCAGTTCTTTTATAACATTTTCTACCGATCGAGGTCTCCAACTCCTTTTATAAACCACGTGCGTGCTACAAAACTTGCAACCTTGAGGACATCCACGAGAAGTCTCGATGGCATCACAACTCATATTAAAAATACTATATTTATTTTTTTTTACTAGATGTCTCGCAGGAAATTTCAACTCGTTAATATCTTTAATGAAAGGCCTATCGGGATTATGAATCATTTCACCATTTTTTTTATAGGATAATCCTTTCACGTTTTCAGGAGATCCCGTTTCAATTAATTCCCTGAATGTAAATTCTCCCTCACCTCTCACGACTATATCTACCCAAGGAGAAGATAACGTTTGCTCGACAGCCAATGTTGGATGCCAACCACCTAAAACAGTCACAGCACCACATTCTCTAGCTATTTTAGCATACAATAAAACATCATTAATAGCACTTGTTACTGGTACTGTAAGACCGACTACATCAGGGTTGAAATTTAAAATCTCTTTTTTTACCTGTTTAAGTGATAAATTCCTTGCTTTTGAATCTAAAATTATAACATCCGCTATATCTTCCACATACGCTGCAATATATTCAAGAGCTAAAGGAGGAAATGCAGAATCATAAAAATCGTATCCTGTTGTTCGATAATTCGCCACTAATAATATAATTTTATTCCATTTCATTTAATCAAAACCCTTTTTAAAGTGAAAGAAAATTGAATTAAAAAATGTCTTTAAATTTTATGTAATAGAAATAAAGATACATTGTTAATAATTAAATTTAATCCCCAATCAAAATAGAATTAAATATATGAATCATGACTCATTAATTGTAAAGGAGTTCTTTTTAAAGAGGATTATAAAATGTTTGATTTTCTATTGAGTGAAGAAAATAAGAAGTTGAAGAATGAAGTTAGATTGTTCGTTAAAGATGAAATTTCCCATTCATTATTGCAAAAAATGGATAAAGATGAAATTCAATATCCAAGAGAATATTTGATAGCATTATCTAAAAACAATTTAGTAGGGCTCCGTTTTCCCAAAAAATATGGAGGAAGAGGATTAAATTGGGAGAGTGAAGTTATCGCCCTTGAAGAAATAGGAGTATTGGGAATGGCTTTAGGCTGTCTATTTAGCTTGCCTAGTATCTGTGGTGAAGCTCTCATTAAATTTGGAACTGAAGAACAAAAAATGAAATATCTTAAATCCATGTGTGAGGGTAAAATCTTTACAGCAGAAGCCTTGACTGAACCCAGAGGAGGATCTGACTTCTTTGGAGCAACATCTACAGCGGTTAAAGAAGGTGATCATTATCTTTTAAATGGAGAGAAACGGTTCGTTGTGGGTGCTGAAGGAGCTGATTTCTTCTTGGTATATGCAAAAACAGATCCAGATGCTAAACCACGTGAGTCGATAAGTCTTTTTATCGTTGATAAAACTGAGAATGTTAAAACAGAGTATTTATATGGATTAATGGGAACTCGTGGAGGTGGAGCGGGAAGGTTAAAATTTGAAAATGTCGAAGTTCCCCAAGAAAATATCATTTTAAGAGAAGGTGCGGGGGGTAAAATATTTTATCAAATGATGGTTCCAGAACGAATGACGAGTGCTGCAGGAATTTTAGGGACCGCAAGAGCTTGTTTGAGAATCGCAACTAAATATAGCACTAAAAGAAAAGCTTTTGGACGAATCATAAAAAATTTTCAAGCTGTGAGCTTTAACATAGCAGAAAGCATTACCTTGTTAGATGCTGCAAGATCAATTGTTTTTAATAGTGCACGAATGATTGATGCAGGCGCTCCATCAAATGTACAAAGAAGAATGGTATCAGAATCAAAAAAATTTGCAACTGAAGCCTGTTGGAATGTAATTAATAATGCAATGCAAATTATGGGAGGGATAGGATACACCACGGTTTATCCTATCGAACGTTTATTAAGAGATGCAAGATTATCAATGATTTGGACGGGAACTTCAGAGATAATGTCTTCAATAATTCAACATGAATACTATAATGAAGTTTTAAGTGATAAATGGATTGGACGCGATGTTGAAAAAGATGCTATAGATGCCGACGCTGAAATTGAAAAAAATTTTGGTTAAAAACTAAAAAAAAAGTGAGGAAAAGTATTTTTCTAAACTTGCTTGGATAAATAACGTACTTTAACCATTAAATCTCTTAATTCTATGAGATCGCTGCTTTCTTCAATAAATTTCTTACGAGCGCCTTCAGCTAAAGGTATTGCAATGATTTTATTTCCTTGAAGCGAAACCATCTTTCCAAAATCTTCTTTTATTACCTGTTTCATTGCTGCGAGACCATATCTTAATCCAAGTATTCGATCAAATGCATTTGGGGTTCCTGCTCTCATTGTATGGCCTAAAACAACGCTTCTACACTCAAAAATTAAATTATTTTTCTTAAATTCTTCAATTAGATCCTCCCTCTTACCCAATTCTTCAACAATTATTTGGGAAATATTCAAGGATGGTAAAATGGGATTACCAAATGGATCTTTGGGTAATTTATCAATCGTGTCTTGAGTTATGGTTTTAAAATCATTATCAAGAGATTCTTTAGTAGGATAAGCTCCTTCTGAACAAGCAATGATATGATATTTGTGTCCAGTATTCACTCTGTGCTTTAATACCTGTACAACATCTTTTTCTAGAGAAAATGGTGTTTCAGGGATCAAAATTATATCTGCTCCTGAAGAAAGACCACTATATAATGTTAAAAAACCAGCATCTCTCCCCATTATTTCAACTACAAAAACTCTTTGATGAGATCTTGCAGTAGTTGTTAGATTATCCATAGAATTCGATGCTAATTGTGCTCCGCTCCAGAATCCGAAAGTAAATTCTGTCCCGGCCAAATCATTATCAATTGTTTTTGGACAACCTATTACCTTAGCACCAGTATATTTATGCATGGCATCTGCAACACCATTTGTATCATCTCCTCCAATTACAATTAAAGCATCAATTCCAAGTTCATTAAACTTGGTGGACATCTCCTTTGCAACTTTTTCACGAATTTTTTCCTTTTCCTCTTCAGTCTTTGCTTTGCTTACTTCTTTAAATGGATTTGTTCTACTCGTGTAAAGGAAAGTTCCCCCAATCGTGTGTAAATCATCATGTTCAGCAATATTAAGAGGAATTGTTTCATTCTCCAAGAATCCTTTCCATCCTCTCAAGATACCAACGCATTCAATCCCCGCATCAAAAGCCTTAAGCATTATACCATATAATACGGAATTTAAACCAGGACAATCGCCCCCACCAGTTAAAATACCAATTTTTTTAATAACCATAATACATCACTTTGTGCAAATAATTAATAATAGTTAATAATTGATGCTAATTTCTATAAAAAATGGTTATAAAAAGTCAATATTAAAATCTTTATTATTAGTACCAGGTTCACGAGGTTCAAATCTATACTCAGTTCCCTCTTCGGGGATGATATAACTCCCACCCGCCAAATCTGTTATTTTTAATACAAATGGAAGGGTTCCTTTTAGTGCTTTTTCCAAATCCTTTAGTATCTGATCGATTTCTTTCATTTGGGGTTCATTATTTTCAAGATCATTTTTATAAATCCTGACTGCACTTTCAAATCTCAACAAAATTCCCTCCACATTGGTGAAATAAAAATCAGCTCTTGGACCAGGCTCTACTTTTAATTCTAACTCCGGGATTTCTAACATTCCAGTTGGAGAACGATAAACTTTTGATTTAAGATCTTTTTCATTTTTTACCCTGAGAGTTATTACTCCAGGTTTCATGTTTGTTGAAATGGGTATGATATCATTGGTTGCATAATCACAGATATCACATCTAAAACTTAGAATTAACATTTGGTCTCCATCCTTTAAATCATATATGACTTTACTGATTTTGATCTGGCCTTTATTACACGAAGGACATTTGAATGAAAATGATTCTTCAGTTTCTTTTGCTTTCTCAGACATGAATATTATAATATAATTAAAGATTGGTATAAATGATTATGAAATTTAATAGTAAAATTTTTAAGATTTCTGAATTTTAATTTATTAAGATATTTCTTATTCAAATATTTATAGCTTACAATATAAAGTTGGAATTTCATGGAAATCTCGAAAAATAAAATGTCATCGCAACTAAACTTTATATTAAGTTTAATTACTTTACTCTTGGTAGTAGTAGTAATTTTATAAAAGCGACCAATAAAAAACTCTGCTCTTTTTTATTGGTTGCAACGTTAAAGATTTTAAAATTAAAAAATAAAAGTTGGAAAAAATTGACGGAAACAGAAAAGATAATTGAAATATTTTTTCATGGGCGTGGTGGTCAGACAGCAATAACCGCAAGCCAATTGTTGGCAGAAATGACCTATGAAAAAGGATTTGCAGATACTATTGCTATTCCAATAATCGGTGCCGAGCGTCGAGGTGCACCAATAATGGCATTTACAAAAGTATCAAAAAATAAAATAATAAGAACATATGATAGCGTGAAAGAACCCGATTTCATGTTTATATTTGATACATCATTATTGGACATTCCCAGAATTAAAGAAACTATCAAGGAAGGAGTCACTATAATAGCTGATAGCGCGACTCCGATTAATACTGATGGTTTACCAAAAAATATAAGAATATTCATAGTAGACGCAACGGGAATATGTATAAACAGAGGATTCATGCACTCAAGTGGTCCAATTTTAAATATACCAATGTTAGGGGCTTTTGGAAAGGTATCGGGATACTATGGTCTTGAAACAATGGAAAAAGTTTTGAAGAAAGAATTTGGAGAAAACAGGTTAGAAAAAAATATGATTGTTGCCCGGGATGCATATGAATCTGTTAAGGAGGTTACATAATGTCGGATACAAAAAAATGGAAGGATATAAATAAATCTCGTGAGAAAAGACCAAAAGTTCAAGATTATAAAAATTGGGAAGAATTACCCCCAATACCTATTTCCCTACCGATAGATGGAGCAATTGGAACGACAGGTGATTGGAGAACATTCCGTCCGGTAATTGATCAAAAGGGATGTAATAAATGTGGTATTTGTTGGATGTATTGCCCAGAAGGTACAATAAAAAAAAATGAAGATGGAACTTTTGAAATCGATTTGATTTATTGTAAGGGGTGTGGAATTTGTGCTAATGAGTGCCCAACAAAAAATATTGAAATGAAGAGGGAGGATGATTTTTGTAATGACTAAAGTGGTAATTGATTTCGTTCAAAATAAAGAGAACAAAATAATTAAGGGAAATGTTGCTGCGGCATATGCGGCTAAATCTGCAAGAGTACAGGTGATTAGCGCTTATCCAATAACACCTCAAACAACAGTTGTTGAAAAACTCTCTGAGTTTGTTGATCAGGGGATCATGCCAGGAACACAATATATAAAAGTTGAAAGCGAGCATAGTGTCATGGCAGCAATGGTTGGGGCCAGCATGTCAGGAACAAGAACTTTTACTGCAACTTCGGGACAAGGACTTTTTTACATGAATGAAATGCTTCACTGGGCGGCGGGGACAAGGTTACCTATTGTTACAGCAATTGCTTCAAGAGGTCCTGCTCCCCCCTGGAACATATGGGCAGATTTTACTGATGTCATTTCCCAGAGGGATACAGGATGGATGAGTGCATTTTGCGCTACACATCAAGAAATATATGATGAAATACTAATGTCATATAAAGTATGTGAAGATTATGATGTTTTATTACCCAAATTCGTGGCTTATGGGGGATTTATTTTATCGCATACTTCAAAGCCCGTTGTTATTGAAGACCAAGCACTTGTTGATGATTATTTACCACCTCTTCCTGATGAAAAGGGATGGCCACATATTTTTATTGATCCAGAGCGGCCAATGATGTTTGGTAACCTCATCATGCCATCAGGATTTTATTCAGAATTTCGGATGAAAATCCACGATACGATGATAAAAGCAAAAGAGAAAATAGTAAATGCCACTAAAGAATTTGAAAAGAAATTTGGAAGAAGTTATGGAAATGGTTTAATTCAAACTTATAAATTAGATGATGCTGATGTAGCAATATTAATTTATGGTGATTTAGCATTTCAAATGGAAGAGGCAGTTGATCGCATTAGAGAAGAGGGATACAAGGTCGGAATGGTTAAATTAAGGCATTTTAGACCTTTTCCAGTAGAAGATATCATCGAAGTGGCAAAAAAAGTTAAGATCTTAGGTGTCATGGATAGAGCAACTGCATTTGGAAGTCCGACTGGTGGTCCGGTAAGTAGTGAAGTGAAAACAGCACTTCATGGTACAGAAAATACTGCAACAATTCTCCCAATGATGAGTGGTTTAGGAGGAAGAGAAGTTACTGTAGAGCAACAAATGGATCAATTAAAAATTTTAATAAAAATAAATGAGACCGGAGAATTACCAAACGATTTACTTCATGGAACTCTCTGGCATGGTAAATTAGAGGTTGAATAAAATGGTAAAAATAAAACAAGTATTTGAAGATAATGTTGCATGTGAAGAATGGTTTTTACCAGGAAACTCGTGCTGTTCTGGATGTGGACTAGAAATAGCATTAAGATGGGCCATAAAAGCCTTAGGTCCTAATACTGCGCTCGTTACACCTGCTTCTTGTCTCAATGTCGTTATTGGATTATGGCCTAAGACAGCACCAAATTTTCCATTCACGAACATGGCATTCGCTGCTGGCGCTTCCGCAGCCACGGGAATTTCTGAAGCATTTAAAGCAAAGGCATATAGATTTCCAGGTAAAATTTGGGAAAAAATGACAACACTTGTATTTGCAGGTGATGGTGGAACCACCGACATAGGGATTCAAGCATTAAGTGGCGCTGCTGAACGTAATTCAAACATAATTTATACATGCTATGATAATGAAGCATACATGAATACCGGTATTCAGCGCTCGTCAAGTACACCTCACGGAGCAAAGACTACAACAACCACTCTTGGTAAGGAGAGGTATAAAAAGAACCTTCCTGCAATAATGGCTGCCCATGAAATTCCATATGTTGCAACATGTTCAATTAGCGAACCCTTGGATATTTATGAAAAATATAAAAAAGCTAAATCCATTGAAGGGTGCAGGTATATTCATATTTTGGCACCATGTCCTCCTGGATGGAATTATCCGAGTGATCAAACTGTTGAACTTGCTCGTTTAGCTGTAAAAACAGGTGTTTGGCCATTGTATGAAATAGAAGATGGAATCATGACACTCCATAAAAAGAGCAAACCCCTATTGGATCCCTCTAAAAGGAAACCATTAGTAGATTATCTTTCAAGACAAAAGAGATTTGCAGGTATTTCTGAACAAAAATTAATTGAATTGCAGCAGCATATTGATAATGATTGGAAGATGATCACAGCAAGATTAAAAGCACAAGATAACTGAAATTTTTTATTTTTATACATTTAAATTAAAACCATACATCAAACTGAAATCAATGGGTTTATTGATAAAATTTTCCGAGAAAAATAAAGAGAAGATAGCGGAATATTATGAACTCATTGTTAATTTTATTATCGATGGGAAGATCATTGCATTTCCAACTAACTCCGTCTATGGGTTAGGTGGAGATCCTTTTAATCCTGAAGTTATTAAACGATTACTAGACATCAAATTTAGAGATCATGACAAGGGATTCTTATTACTATTATCGGATCAGGAAGAAGCTTCTAAAATTGCTGTTTTTAATAAAGTGGCAGAAAAATTGGTTAAAAAATTTTGGCCTGGTCAATTAACGTTAATTTTAAAGCGTAAAGTTCCAAGCATTATTCCAATGGAAGTTTCTGGATTTCGAGACACCATCGGGATTAGAATTCCTGAAAATGAAGTGATTTTAGGAATTTTAAAAAATTTAAAATCCAAAGGAAAATTTGGTGGTATTATTGGAACATCCGCGAATTATTCAGGAGAAAAACCATCAATTAGCGGTGCTGAAGTTGCTAAATCTTTTTTGGGTAATATTGATCTAATTTTGGATTCAGGAAAGTCAAGATCCAAAATTCCAACTACAATAGTTGACTGTTCCGAGGAAAAAGTTAAAATATTAAGAATTGGAAAAATAACAAAAGATGAAATTTCTGAAGTGATCGGAACTGAATATTTAGAGTAATTTTGGTGATATCTATAAAGAATTTTAATTTATTGGTCTCTACTTCACGTTTCAATGAAAACAATGCAAAAGCAGAATTATGGTTCTCCCTTCTAATATGTGGTGATAAATATCCGATTATTACCAATTTAGAATATTCCGGAATCATCTCAGGATTAACAATACTGAATCCAAAGAAAGCAATAAAAAAAATCAAGGAGATTTTAGAACAAGATCCACATTTTTTCCAATATATTCTAAAAATCATACCCATTGATTATATTTGTGAGACAAATACAAGATCTATTGTAGAAATAATAGAAAATTACCATCATGAGTTCATAAAACCTGAAGATAAATTTAAAATAAAATTAATACGTCGCAAAAATGAGATGATCAATAGAGAGAATTTTATAAGCAAGGTTGCTGAAAAAATCAACAATAAAGTAAGTCTTGATCATCCAGATATAACTATTCGTTTTGAAGTACTAGGGAATATATGTGGCATCTCCTTTTTGAGACCCAATGATATCGTAAAGATCATTAATCCATTATGTCAAAACTAGTCAATTTTAATTTTTTTCTAGGGTTAATAAGGCCATTTTTTCACAGATCAATTCAAAAAGTGCTTCATATTTTATTTTTAGGTCAATTAATTTTTTATCATATATATCTTCACGTGAATTTATAATAACATCTATTTGAGCGTCATTTATCTGGAAATATTCTATGATATCCTTATAATTATTAACATTTTGGTAATTTGATTCAAAATTTACTTCTATACCTTCAAATTCCTTCAATAAATTTTCTTTTATTTGAAATAAATTGTTTTTGGGAGTTATTATGCAATATATTAGCTCATTTCCAAATAATTCCCTTGAATCTATACCAAACGCTTCGATACCATTTTTTATTTGTCGATTGGTTGATAAATATAGCAATAACTCTAGACTTTTTTTATTTAATATATTTCTTTTACTAATAAATGTCTTTAGTACATGATAACATGCGATAAATAAATGGTCCTCATTAATTAGGTACTTGTCTTTTATAATTTGAACGGTGGAACTCGCAAATTTATGTTCAAGAAAGTCAAGTTTAGAAAAAAAAAGATTTAACTCCGATTTCTCATCATCATTGAGATTCTCAGATTTCAAACTATCTTTGTAATTGATTTTAATCCTACCAATTCC
>CAZRIR010000061.1:0-8454 GCA_964600195.1 uncultured archaeon
TAATTTTATCAATGAAGCGCGATAATGTACCCATCTTAAATCACCATTTTTCCTACGTAATTGAAGTTCTCGTTCTGGAATTTTCCCCTTTAATAATTCTTTATAATCTTCCTTTATAACCTCCAAATAATCATCCGGAATAGTATTGACCTTAAAAAAATGTTTATTTATTAGATCAACTCTCGAAAAACCGGATAATTTTAGAGATGAAGAATTGCAATCAATAATTTTTCCATTATCTTCTAAAATAAGAATGGCATTTGGAGAGCTTTCAAAAATACTTCTGTATTTCTTCTCAGATTTTAATATTTTATTTTCAGATATTTTTTTATCATTGACATTCCGTAAAATTAATAAATAATATAAATTCAATGATGTAGTATAAAATATTTTAGCATACGCTTCAAAAACTTTCCATCTTTCATTTTTATTCTTTATTCTGATTTCAGTTGTACTATTTACTCCTTTTAAAGTAAGTTTTTTTAAAAAAATTTTAAAATTTCTTCTCTCAGTTGGATGGATTAATTTAACAATTTTAACTCCAAAAAAATTTTTTTCTGATATGCCTAATATTTTTGAGAAACTATTTTTATTCAAAAAAACAATTTGGAATTTTTTGTCTAATATAAAGACTAGATCTTTAATATGATCATGTAAGGTGCTTAGAATAGTAGAGTATTCGTCAATTTTCTCCTCATCCACCATAATTTCATTATAAAGTTTAGCAAATCCTCTGTATCCCTTAAAATTACTCTCTTCATCATAATAAGGTACTGCATTGATTAAATAGTAAACGGTGTCACCCTCGATGTTCTTAATTTTTGCTTTAAAATTGATAATTAAGCTTCTATTGTATAAATATTTTTTAGGTACTATTTCAAATAAATTTTTATTCAGAAATTCTCTAAAAGTAAATCCATGAAATATTTTTGAATGTTTAGAATAAAATGTGAAATTTCCAAATTCGTCAGTTTCCCAAATCCAATCACTGATGTTACGGATGATATCATTGCTAATATCATTGAATCTTGGTAAATGTGGTCTTTCAATCAAATTTAATGACCATTTAAAATTAATTTTCGATTTAAAAAAATAATTAATTAATGTAGAGGAGTAAGTATTAAAATGCCAAGTAATATACACGCATTATTCTTGTTTTAAATCATCTAAATTTATAAATTTTTATTTTCTGATTTGTAGAATTTTGTCAATTATTTGTACACATTTATTTAAATAACATCATGTCTAGGAATTATCATTATTATTTGTATTATATGATATTGAAGAAGTATAATTTTGAATAAATCTTAATGAGTCAACCAAGATTACCTGCCCAACCTCTAACAAACTTACGCATTTTTTTTTGCTCTTCGATAATTTCATCAAGATTCTCATTTTTTTTATTGGTTAAATCTATTATTTTAGGAACAAAATTATATTTTATAAACAGGTTTTTATATTCTTTTGATATTAGACCATTTTGAATTTTTCCGGGAGAATTATTAAAGTTAGGATACTGTGATTCCCACTCCTTTAAAAATTCACATATATTATCTTTATTTTGAAACACGGGTAATAAACCTAAATTATTAGGCGTGGTTATTGCTATAGTTGAATGTGAAATTGTAAAATTATTTCCATTAAACGAAATCGCAATACCACCTTCATCCTTTAATCTTTGGAGCATGTTAATGTCTGTAATTGAATCTCCAATGGCAATCATATTTGAAATAGATAAATGAGTTCTTCTAGAAATATCTAAAATTGCTTTTTCTTTTCTACGTCCTCCTCTTACTTTAACTTGATTCATTACCTTAACATAGTCCGATTCTTTATCGTTCCAGAAAAAATCATTTAAATCATCTACCACATTTAACAAATCCATATTTTTATCAAGATATTTTTGAAATATACCCTTTACAAGTATGTTTACTGAAGCATTTATATTAATTGCATTATTCTTTAATTCTTCAATATGTAAATCAGTGCAATAAACATGGTCTTTTGGAATATTTAAACTTCCAGTTATCGTATGTGCAAATTGAGTATAGCTGGTCGAAATTACATAAATATCCCAATCTTTTTTGAGGAATCTTATTAATTCTTCACATCCAGGTAATAATCCAAGTTTTTTTTGAGCTAACCTAACTAATTCATGATCAGAATAACATGCGACATAAAGTGGTGCCATTAATCTTAATGTATCTCCAGGTTGATAATTTGGAATTTTTAGTTTTTCCTTAACACCAGGAGTATCAATTATATAATCATCATAATTAGATATCATAAAAAAAAAGTCCCCCATATTATATTTTTCTAATCCTAATTCAGGTTTCTGATTTAATAATTTACCAATATCTGCGGCAAAGTCAATAATAGAAAGAGGTCCTTCTAAATCAAAAGCACATACTTTTTGTTCCATAATTATTAATTCTCATGTTTTATATTATTATTTAATTTTGATTATATTCTTAAATAGCTACTTATTAAGAGATTACTATTAGATCGTTATCTATTGAATAAATAATTAATAATAGAAAGATAAGTAAATTATAAACTTTTAATTTGTTAAAAAATGAAACGTTGTCTATAGTTTAATTTTAAATATGCTTTTCATTGCATCATTTTTTTTCATTTCTTCCTTAATAATTGCTTTCCAATTTGGTTCAATAGTATCGAAAGCTTCTTCTGCTATTTTTTTGATCTCATCATCTTCGGAATTCAAAAAGGGCCCAATGAAAATTAATGCTCTTTTATCACATATCCTTGTAAGACTTTCAATGATATATATGATAGAAAATTTATCTACTTCAGATTTTTCTAATTCCTTTTTCAAATAATCACATATAATCATCGTGGCCTTGGGATTTTCAATTCTTCCAAGTGCTTCAATAATTTTATTGCAAACAGATCTATCATTTTCTTTTTTTAATGCAGTACACATTAAATTAGTTGCTCTTCCATCTTTTAACATGCCTAATTTTCTCGCTGCTTCAGCCCTTTCTTGCCAATATTCTGCATGAAATAGTTGTTTTATTAAACTGTTAAATTCTTTGTTTTGCTCGTGCCAAGTCATTATTATTTAAAAGATATAATGTTTTATATTATAACTTGACCATTATGAAATATAAAATAATTATGCAGAGCTTTCATTTAAGAATGGATTTCATGTGTTCTATTCTTTTTTGTAGAAGTGCCTTTGTACCTACATCCTTTCTATGAAAGAGTTTACCTTCAATGCAACCAACACCCTTTTCTGCTACAATTTCAGCTTCTTCTAATGTATCTGCTATACCTAAAATACCCATTGCCCTTGATGTCGTAGTATAAATATTTGTTCCCTCACGATACACGGAGGCATAATAAAATCGCGCTCCAATCTCATCTAACTTTTTTTTATCAATTTTAACTAATTCATCCTTTGTTGGAGATACAGGATAACCTTCAGGGGCCAAGTACTTTACGACAGTTGCCTTGTTTTCAAATTTAATGTTATTTGATAAATTACCGTCTATAATTGACAAACAAATATCAACAAAATTTGTTTTAAGGAGGGGTAACACATTCATGGCTTCTGGATCACCAAATCGAACATTAAATTCAATTAATTTGTTTCCGTCTGCAGTTTTCATGAATTGTCCATACAAGGGTCCTTTATATGCTACACCCGTTTCTGCCTTAACTGCAGAAACTGCATTTTTCATATCATCCAAGGCGTCTTTTACATCCTCGCTTGTAATAAACGGCATCAAATGATTTTCTAAGGAATAAGATCCCATTCCTCCGGTATTTGGACCTTCATCACCTTCATAAGCTCTTTTATGATCTTGTACAATTGGGGTACCGATTACGTTCTTTCCATCAACAAATGCTTGGATAGTATATTCTTCTCCATCTAATTTTTCTTCTAAAAGAAATGGACTGCATTTATTAACCAATTCTTTACAATAATTCAAAATATCCTCTTTAGAAAAAAGATGATCTCCATATACCATTACACCTTTCCCTCCAGTTAAACCATCAGGTTTTACAACAATCGTTTCTTCTCCATTTTTATCTATATATTCTGCTACTCCATTCAACGATGTGAATCGTTGACTCTTGATATTCGATTTTATTTTATATTTTGCTAACAAGTCTCTCATGAAAATTTTTGAACCCTCCAATTGAGCAGCCTCTATTTTAGGACTTGCACAAGGAATTCCGCCCTTTTCTAAAGCATCAACTATTCCAACACATAAAGGTGCCTCTGGACCAATGATGGCAAAATCAATCCGATTAATTTTCCCAAAATTAATAATCTCTTTAAAATCCGTTTCGGAATGAATTTTAATTCTACCTTTCGATAAGTCCTCTAATCCAGCATTTTTAAAACTCATAAATGCATATAATTCAGCGCCTCCTCTCACTAATGCTTCTCCAATTGCGTGTTCTCTTGCCCCATGTCCTATAATTAAACAGTTTACCATTAATCTTCACTTTTTAGATAATTGGATGTATAGGTAATAATAATATGATACAATTTCTAATTTAATTTATTATTAATGAAATATTAGAAATTGAAATTAAGATTCTCCAGCAAAAAAAAGATGTTAAAATCAATAATTATCAATTTTTAAAATTTTTATCTTTCATTTTCAGCCAGTTTGTTTGCTAAAAAAATAAACTATATCTTGTTTTCAATTTTTTTTTCTTAAAACATAATTGGTTTCTTCTGAAGATTTAAGATTTTCTTCTGAGGGATTTAGATGAATATTTAATCATTTAGCAATTTATATTTACGCATTTCTAATATCATTAATTTTTAAAAAATTCTACGATTATTCTATTCTAAAATTGATTCCAATTATTTAAAAAAAATGACTCAAAAAATAAGAAATTAATCGATTTCCTTACCACATTGGGCACAAAATTTTGCGCCATTCGATAATTCTTTTCCACATTCAGGACAATAATTTTCTGAACCAGATTCATTTTCCTCATTTTTTTTTTCGGTCAAATCTGCACCACATCTCGAACAAAATGAAGAATTAGAATTGATAGTACTTTTACAATATGGACAAATTGAAGTACCTTCCTTTTTATTTTCTTTTTTTTTACTTTCTTTTAGATCTTCCATTTCTTCAAGTTGATCGGCTTGAAGTAAGCCTCCACGAGTATGATACCGTGACTTGGGATTTTTATATGTTATATTCGGTAAATCAAAATTTAAGCTCTCTTTACCTACTCTAATAATAATTGGTAACTTTGCTCTTTGGAGATATTTTTCTTTGATTAATCCCGTCATGATAAAAACACCATTGTTTAATGGTTTTATTTTAAATGAAATACTTTTTTTCTTTCCAGATGACATGCCAGAAGGTCTATGGTGTGGAGTTAAATTTTTAATTTTAGGAGGCGTCAAAAGTTCTACAGAAACTTCAGGAATGAATCGGTGGGAAATATTTTGAATTATAACGTTAAAATTAATTGATTCGTTGATCTCAGCATATAATTCTTCATCATTATTTTCGATAGTTATTTCAAATTCTGGTGATTCAAACATTTATGATCAAGCTTCTAAATTTTAATTCTTAATCCATGATATTTGATATATTTCTTATATTCCTATATATAATCAATTTTTATATATATTTTAGCAAGAAATTCTTTAGTGAATATTATCTGAATTCTATTTAAGATAAAGTAACTTGATAAAATAATTATGGAAAATATTCAGATAATATATCTCCCAGATTCATTATATTGTTAAATCAGGATAAATTATAATATTTTAGGATTATTTATTTTAAAAACTAAAAAATGTTTGAAAATGTTTGAAGAAAAATATAAAAAAGTAGCTAAAGTCATTTTGAAAGCAGGAGGCCTTCCCATTCCGGTTAATCCCACTTTTCTGGAAATTATTAGGACGCTTATTAAGGATGACGAAGAAGAATTGGACATGCTCCTCTCCTTTAGAAGAAAAATTAGTCAAAACATAGAACAACTCAAAAAAAATAGCGGATTAACAGAAGAAAAAATCATGGAAATTACTGATCGCCTTGCAAAAAAAGGATTTATATTTAATCAACCCAACTCGAAAGGTGTTCTAGTTTTTAGAGTTTTACCCATAATAAATGTCGGATTGTTTGAATATACTTTCATGAAGGAATTAGAAATAAATGAGGAGAATAAAAAAATAGCAGATTTGTTCACAAAATTTTTCAGTGAATTGGATGAGTTTGTCCAGAGAGGCTATGATAACATCATGCCAATGTTACAAAAATCACCTCCAGTTGATAGAACCGTTCCAGTTTATCAAAATGAACCTACAGGAAAGGAAATCATAATATCATTGAATGAAGAAGTAGAAGTACCTTTAGAAACTATCGTTCCATCTCAAAAAATTGAGCAAATTGTAGAGAAATTTGATGATATTGCAGTTGGACATTGTTTTTGTAGACATCATAAGGATATCGATGGAAAGCCTTGTGTTCAAACAAATCTTCGAGAAAATTGCTTTACTTTTGGAAAATCTGCACGACATATCGTTCAGCAAGGTTTTGGGAGAATGATATCAAAAGAAGAGGCTCTACAAATCATGCGCGATTCTGAAAAAGATGGATTAGTTCATAAAGCATATCACCCAAATTTTGATACTACAAAACCAGAAACAAGTATTTGTAATTGCTGTAAATGCTGTTGTGGTAATTCTTATACGAATGCAATTGCTCCGATGATAAATGCTACCAATTTCATATCAGTTGTAAATGAGGATTTATGCATAGGATGTGGAACATGCGTTGATAAATGCATCAATGAAGCTATTTTTATTGATGATAAAGGAAAAGCAAAAAGATTCGAAGAACGTTGTATCGGATGTGGCGTATGTGCGCGTTTTTGCCCTGAAAATGCGATATCTTTAAAGGAGTTGGAGAGAATCGTAAATGTCCCTCCTCCAAAAAAAAAATAGTAGAGATTTTATCCTCAATTTATTTTAATTTTTGTTTGAACACTTGAATTGTTTCTGCAATTTGATTAAGTTGAAGATTGAATTCTTTAGGATGTAATTTTTTTAATTTTTCAAAATCTTCGACTATAGTTTTTAATTCCTGTAACCAATATTTCATCAAAACTTCGTATTCTTTATCTTTCACTGCTTCTCTAATATCTTGCCTGACTTCAGCTTTAATTTTTTCCAATAATTTTTTCTCATTTACAGTGAAAGATATTTTAAGAACATCTTGTTCATTTTTTAATTGTTCTATATCCGCATCAATTCTTGTCTTGTCTGCTAAAAATTTTTCATTAAATTTCTTGATCATGTCGATTATGATTTCTTCTTGAGTTTTTATTTGATTTTCAATTTGTTGCTTATTTATGGTTATTTGCTTTTTCAAATCAATAATATCTTTTTTCACAGCACCAATATCCTTCAATATTGATTTATGATCGTTTCCTTGTTCTTTTAGTAATAATTGATTAGAAGAGGCTTGTTTTTCAATCGTTAATACTTTAGTTTCAGATTGTTCAATCTTTTTTCCAATGTAAAGATAGAGATTTTCAATCTGAGTTTTCATTCTCCCATCAAGTTCATCGATTTCTTTACTTAATTTATTCAAATTTCTACTGATAGGATCTTCATCTTTCATTTTTTTGGCCATAGTTTATTACCATATATTTGATTTAATTACTTTTAAATTAAATAGTATTTATTTGGGATTAACCTCTATTTTAGAGGCTGATTCTCCATCATGATCTAATTCAATCAGAGAATCTAATCCAATATCCATTAAAGATTCTAATTTAAGTTCAAAATCCTCCTTGAAATAATTAATTTGTCCCAATGCATTATCAATAGATTCAATAAGATGATTAATTGGGGTCTTTTTTAATTTCTCAAAAAGATTTTCTACAGTTGTAAGATTATTATTAAATGATTCTACTATCTGATTTTTAATTAAGTCCAACCTTTTAAGTCTTTCTTGAAAAATTCTTGTAGTCTCTCCCTTTGGCTCTAACTCTTCTACAACATCAACCACTTTTTTGGTGAGAGGAACTTCATTTTTTGTTGGAAGGGTTAATGAATCAATTTTATCGGCATTAATGAATAAATTTCGGAGATTAGCTTCATTCTTATCTAAAGATTCAAGAAATTTATTATTTAGACCTTTTATTTTATCATCTGGATATTTGAATTCCATTTCTTGAAGATAAATAAATACCAATAACTCAAATATTTCTTTCAGATTTATTAAGGATCTTGCAGATATGAAAACTAAAGGAATTTCTGTAATTGCAATATTTTTTGCTAATTTTTTAAGATTTTCTTCATCATCTATCAAATCTAGTTTATTTCCTACTAAAAATGTAATACATTCCTCTGAATTTTTTCTTAAATGCTTAAGGTATGTGTCTTCAATTTCTTTTAATGTTTCTGGTTCCTGGACACCTTATTTAGAGATGGAATTTAAT
>CAZRIR010000061.1:8464-9271 GCA_964600195.1 uncultured archaeon
CAAAAACAAGGAATGCCGCATCTACATTTTTAAAGAATGCCGGATTTATAGGGTTAAAGCTTCTCTGACCCCCTAAGTCCCATAGATTTAAGCGAATATTAACAGATTCTAATATATAATCATTATGAGTAATATTACTACCGATTGTGGGAATATATACCTCGGGTATTGGTTTATTTAATAAAGCATTAACAATTGAGGTTTTTCCAACACCACCATCCCCCACCACTATTAATTTTATATTTATTTCGTCAATAATCATGTTTGTAACAAATTCCAGATGCGCGATATTTAATTCATATTAAGACTATAAAGATGAATTTTATATATAAATTTGTTTTAATTAATTGTTTTTGTAAATCAAGGTTAAATCGGGATTACCTTTTAAAACTTGATCTGATGTTATCTTTAATGTCTTAAAGGTACACTAAAAATAATTATAGGATAATACATTTTATTTCTCATTATAATTTTCTTATAAAAAATAGTGTTTTTTAATGGAGATAAAAGATATAGTTTTATGTTATGCAAAAAGAACAGCAATAGGGTCTTTTGGTGGCTCATTATTACCATATAATGCGAGTGAGCTTCTCAGTCTTGTTATAAAAGATTGCCTTGATTCAACTAAGATTGATCCTGCAATCATATCTGATGTCAAAGCAGGTTGTTGCATGGAACCTCAAGAAGAAATGAATGTTGCTAGAGTAGCAACAATTAAAGCAGGTATTCCTTATGATGTTCCTGGGGTTACCATAAACCGAGTTTGCACATCTGCGATGGAAGCAATACGCTCAGGAATGGTCGACA
>CAZRIR010000062.1:0-5650 GCA_964600195.1 uncultured archaeon
TGTTTCACCTTTAACTTTACGGATAACTCCTGGATCGGAGCTTTGGACGCAAAAATCAACAGGCGAATTCCACTCTTGTTCTAGCACCCAAATCCTAGAAGAATTATACACGATGATAGAATATACCTCTGATGACCTGAAAAAATGCATATTTAATTCGAACCATGCATCTAACTATTTAGGTTTAAAAGGCGAACTAGCGCGAGACAAGAAGAAATTTCTAAAAATGATTAACTATAGTATTAAACATCCTGAAGTCCGTCGACCCGACTATCTTCGTGGTTTATAGAGATTTAAATCTCTATAATTTTTTAATATGGGATATTTATTAAAAGAGATAGATAGCCCTATTTCTTACAATTAAGTGAAAAAGAAGTAAGAATTTGTGAAAAATTAGAAAAAACAAAAAAAATGGAAAAAAAAAGCTAATTGAACACGAATAATCTATGAATGCTTTGGTGTCAATCATAATTTATTCGACTTGTGGTGCCTAATTGGTTTAATGGAAAATTTAACATTTTATAGAACCATTTATCGATTTTATTGAGAACAATAATCCTAATTTTATATTCCAGTATAAAGTTTAGGTAAAATATAAAAACTCATATTTATTAATAATATTTTAAAAATTACATTTGATTACAAATGAAAGTTTCGAGATATTGGATTCCAATAATATTGTTTATCTTCATTAGCCTCTCAAATATCATTCTCTTTTATGTAAGAGATCTTGTTTTAATTGATATTAGTCAACCAAGTGCAATTTTTTTTGATATGTCTTATATATTTCCCTTTAGTGGTAGCTTGGAGTTCGATTTTGCATTCATAGTCCTTTGGCCATTAATGGCATTAATAGGCGGACTCATTGGAATTTTTATATCACCCGTCCTTATTTGGATCCATAAAACAATATTTGGACGCAAAGTGAGTTATGGCATAGAGGATGTATATAAATCTGATATATTTAAACGGACATTTAGAGGATTCTTTCCTTCATTAATGGCAATTAATTTTTCTATGTTACTTTCTGACTATCAAGTGATTCGAGATTTATTTTATACAGGAGCAATGGGAACAAATGAAGTGGCAGCACAAACAATTACCTTCGTTGTTGGTATTACGTTTACGCTTATCATTGGTTTTGCCTTATTTTCAGGATTATGGGCTGTATCTGACGCGGGTATTGTATTCACGAATAAAAAAGGAGTAGAAAAGAAAAAAAAAGAACAACCTATTGTAGGGCAATCAATTGGTAACTGGTATAACTACATATTAAAAGGGTATGCGGGGATTGGCGTTTTAATAGTATATTATGAACTTGTATCTTTATATATAGCACTAGCTGCGGGATTTCATCCATACATATTTTTTGTAAATCTTTGGATGTTTTTAGGATATATAGTTATCTTACCAATTATTACTATTCCTGCTATAATTATCTTAGATATCTTCAGAGACAAGATAGTCGAGTTCACAAGAAATTTCGCAGCAAAACTTGGGATAATCGATAAAGTAGAAATAGAATTTATAAAATTAGATAATTAGATTTTATATTTTTTTATTTTTTTTTTTGTAATGCAATAATTCCATGGTTTTGGAAGACTTTTCAAGTAAATGGAATAATATAAAGGATTCAGGTCTGTTTCCACGTGATTTTATATTGCATGTCTTCAGAATTTGGAATGTTCGGATTATTTATTTCCCAATTTCCTTTTATTTCTAATTCTTGGCTTGTTAAATCCCAATGACAGATCGCAATCCCAATATCTAATGGTTGGAATTTTTGATATACTCCTTTGGCCTTTTCAATGTAAAAATGAAAGTTGTTTTTATCCCGTTCTTTAACAATTCTCCATGGTTGTTTATTACTTGCAGAAGGTCCCAATCGAACCATTTCAAGCATTGTCTTAAACTCATCATCAATATCGGAACTCAGAGGCGTCGAAAAATTTTCTTCAAAAAAAAGTTGTTCCCAAGGATACCGATTATCAGCTCTTATAAATTTCCTAATGGTAATTTCTTTTATCCTTCTTTTTTCAGAATAACCAATTGGTGTGATAGCGGGTAAAATTTCATTTTCCATAGCATTAATTTTTTCAGAAAATAAACTTCTATTAAAAAACCCTCCCAACCAGCACGTTCCTAATTCTAAATCCGTTGCTCCTAAAATGATGCATTCCATCAAATATCCAAAATGTTCTTTCATGTAGTTTGATTTTTCAACTGTTCCTACTATGAATTGTTGAGCTCCTTTAATCACACCATACGTACCTAGCTTTTTTTTTTCATTTGGATCAAATTCTGGAATGGATATGAGCCTTAACCGACACATTCCTGATATTTCGCTGAATGGGCTTTTATAATCCGAAAGCTTTAATAAATTTTCTATCTTTTCACTCAAATCTTCATCAAGGAGTTTAGGGATATAAGTGCGTCGTGAAGTTCTCTCCTTTATAATATCTATTATTGATTTATTAAATCTCATTGTGCTAATTTATGATTAGTATGTTAATTAATAAAAATTTATACAATTTAAAATGAACTTAGTATGTATATATTTAGAAATGGTTAATGAAATAAGCAAATCAAATAATTTTTTAATCAAAATTATTAAAATAAATAAGATTTAAGGAAAAATACAAAAAAAATTTAGATTTTTTAGCTCTAGCCAATTCCGCTTTTTTGTCCATAATAGCTAAGTAAGTATCAGCTGTATTTTTAGGAGGTATAATTTCATTATCTTTTTTCTGCAGTTTAATTGCCTCATTTGGACATGTTAGTATGCACACTCCGCATCCAATACATCGATTGAGATCTACTACAGAAACGTTATCAATAATGGAAATTGCATACATATTGCATCGATCTTTACAAATAGCACAGCCAACACATATGTCTGAATCAACTTCTGCAAAAAAATTTGTTGCAAAAAACTGAGCAGGTTTTTCCAGTTTATTTTGGTTGTGTAACACATGACAACAACAATCACAGCAACAACAAATACATATTGGTCGCAATGAGTTTCCTGGTTGAATAACCAATCCAGCATCTTCAACTTTTTTTAATGTATTAAGAGCTTCTTCTTTAGATATAAATTCTGCCAATCCTTTTCCCACATAAGCCTCAGCAGCTCTTCTGAAAGAGAAACAAACCTTTCGCAAATCAGTTTTTTTACAAGGATCTCCAAGAATATCTGTTGATTTTCTACAAATACACTCCGCTACGGCTATAGAATCACCAGAATTTTCGATAATCTCTCTTAATACATCATAACTTGCTACATTTAGCTCATGATCTATACTCTGTTCAATTGGAATTGTTCGTAATTGTGGTATATCAGACTGATTGCACTCTTCCATAAAAGATTCTTCAATATATTGATTTATTTCTTCTATGAAATCTTTATTTAGCCGATTTAATTGATATTCAAACATTCCAATAATGAGCATGGCATTTGAATAATATTTTATATATTGTTCTCCTTCCTTAATTTCACTATAGTTTATAAGTCCTTTCTCATACATTTTATCCAATTTAGATTCAAGGTTCTCTATACTCCAACCTTTTTTCTTAAATCCTCGATATATTTTTTTTAAAGGTTTTGGTATAAAGCTTAATTTTAATGCGATTTCTACATGCTCCGGAGTAAATAACTTCTTTAATATCCGAAGTTCAACACCAGAATCAGTAGTTGGATACCCAATAGGCATTTTATCTAAATGACATGCAAGTTCCTTATAAATTTCTCGAGTTTTTTCTTCCATTTCTCGAAACCTCTTAATTTTTTCCCGCAATGGTTTTTGTCATTGCTTCATTTGTTCCAACAGCAGGAATGTTATTATACTTTTTAACCATGGTTATTGCTTCTTTAGGACAATTAAAAGCACAGACTCCGCAACCTATACATCTATTATAATCAATGTATATCTTGTTTTCTTCTTCAATTTCACTAATAACATACATTGGGCATAATTTAGTACATTTCTTGCAGAAGGTGCAATTTTGTTCATTGTATTCTGGAATGAAATTCGAGTTAGCCACTAGACCAGGGTCATTAAATTGACTAAGACCACGCAACATTATGCAACAATCTCTATCACAATTGCACATAAATGTAGCTTTCTCTTGAATATTTTGCGTTGTGTGCACTAAACCTGCTTTTGCAGCATTACTTAGTGTTTCGAGTATTTCCTCCTTTGTGAGTTCTCGTCCAAATCGATTCTCAATGGCATAATCTGCCCATGTATTAAAAGCAATACAGACATTAATTGGATAATCATTAACAGGTTCTCCATTATTATAAATCTTCATATGGGTTCTACAAGCACAATCCATTACAGAAATTCTGCGAGCTTTTTCAACTAAATTTTTAGCTTGTTCAAATGGTAAGATATCGTTTTTATATGTCTCAACATCTTGATCAACATCAATGAGTTTACCCTTACCTTTCTCGACTGTCTTTTCAATAGCTTTCTGATCTACTAAAACTCTCATGAAAGGATAATTTGAACTGAATCCATTTGTCAAGTTGCCGTTGTCGTAATATTTCTCGTATTCCTTTGTAAATAACATTAAAGTCTCTCTTTCCTCAACCACTGCCCTTTCATGATTAGAAAAATATAATTCAAACAATCCTGGGACCAGCGGAAACATGGAATATGTTTTATTTACACCTTTTCCTACTGAGAATAATCGTTGTGTCCGAGCCATTTCCTCTAAAATTGGTTTTATCTCATCAACAGGAAGCTTGAGTTTACGAGCTACTTTCTCAGCTTTGAAACGGTCTAAATATGGCCCATTAAATATTAACAAAATATCTGCCTCTTCAGAAGTGTATAAAGCTTCAAGAATTTTTCTCATTTCTTCTGTCCATATTACACCCATTTTTTGGGCAATTTTTTCATATTTATCAACCATAAAGAAACACCTTTAAATACCTATAATTATTAGATCTAATTATACTATATAAAAATTGCTAAATTACTACATATTAGTGTAGTAATCTATAAAATTACAGTAACGAGTTTGATTAAATTTGGATGATAATGAAGCTCTTTTATCTAAAATTGATGAAAAATTTGCATTTCTTGATAATAAGATAACTATCCTTCAAGATTTAATATTAAATATGAAAAATGAATTTGATCTAATTAATAGGACCAAAATTGATAATCAATATATTACTGAACTTGCTAATCTATCAGATATTAATCTTGAGCATTTTATTAGTAAACGACCTAGTGATTGTAAAGTATTAGATAAATGTACTATCTTAGTTGGAAAAACTACAATGAAATTTTTGAATACATACTTGAAAAATGGAATAACACCTGCTCAAGAGCTTTTAGATTCTTTTATAAATTATTGTGAAGAATATTTAAATGCAGGGAAGTGTCATGATAAAACTTGCATGCATAATCTCATAAATGGCTATACATCTCTTAGAGGTCTTTTAAAAGCAAACCAAATAATTACAGATGACATGACATCAAACTTACTTAATAAGAAGCATTTGTATAACATCCTGGATGGAAGTGAAAAAGAGGACTCTAAATTATTGACTCCTTTATCAAATGAATTAAGAATAAAAATTTTAAAAATTGATTGAAGGAGGTTATGTTACTCAAGAGAGTGAAAAAGGTCCATATAT
>CAZRIR010000062.1:5750-9270 GCA_964600195.1 uncultured archaeon
GTGAAGAACAAGGATTATTCGAGTTTAATGCATAATCGTTATATTTGCGATTTAGACGTGAGTTTTTGTTTTAATCTGGAAGATTTCTTATTTATTGACATTGAGACGCTTGGCATTTATGATAGTCCGATGTTCATGGTTGGTTTTGGTTTTTATAGGGAGGACCAATATGAGATTCACATCCTTTTTGCGAGATCCCTTGAAGAAGAAATAGCTATTTGTGATTACTTGAAAAATATAATATTTCCGCGTTTTAAATGCTTTATAAGCTATAATGGAAAAAGTTTTGACATCCCTTTTATTGCAAATAGATTTTTGTATTTTTTTGATGAAAATCCAATGATATGTCATGATGAAATTCCGTATAAAAGAAGTAATACCAAATTTCACCACATTGACCTCTATCATAATTGTCGTCGGGTTTATAGAAATGATTTTACTAGTTTCTCTCTCACTAATATTGAACAAAAACTATTGGGATTCTTTAGAGATAATGAAATTCCAAGTGAATTGATGGGGGTGTGTTATCGGAAATTTCTAAATGACCCCGAAAGATACGCGGGATTAATGAAGGAATGTATTGAGCATAATTATTTTGATGTCTATTCTCTCCCTCTCATTTATAAAAAACTATTGAATACGTATTAGTCAAAAAATATATAGAAAATCATAAATAAGCGTAATTGTATATCATATTAAATATTAAACGTTATAATCTAAATTTATCTAATTATTAATGAATATCTAATATGCAATTAGGCGGTCTCATAAGAAAAGAATTTGGGCGGATTAGATCAGATAAAAGAACATTAATTCTTTTATTTTTTATTCCTGTAATGTTAATCGTCATATTTGGGTTAACCACGGGAGGAGGTCCAACAAAATTCTTTACAGCCGCAATAATAACGAAAGATAGCATGCCAACCCTAGGTAATAATTCTACCGATGCTTCATATGATTCGATATTTATATCCGTCGTGAAAGATAAATGTTCTCAGTTTGGGTTTTACTCATATTATAACAGTACAACAGAAGAAGAATATCAAAATTACTATACAATTGTTTTACAATTACTAAAAGACGATCTTGTTGATGCAGTTCTGATTTTACCCGAAAATTTCACGGAATCAATCGAAAATGCAACATCCGACGATCCATTCGTCAAATCGGTTAATCCATGGATCCTATATATTGTAGATGGAACAGATATGCAAGCGTCCAATTCAATTGAACTAGCACTTCAGGAACCTATATCTCTATTTAGAGTAGAGATCGGAATGACTGAAAATTTTACGGTCATGTATCCTAGTTTAGAATATACAGTTCCTTTTTGGGAAAGTCAGATGCTTAATTTCGCTCTGGGAATGATGCTTCCTTTAATCATAATCGGAACCACGATGAACTTAACTTCTTTAAGTATTGTATCTGAAGGGCCATTACCTAGAATGATGTTAACTCCAACAGCGAAGAATGAAATTATCCTGAGTAAATTAGTAGCTAATCTTGTGATTATGGCCTTACAATCAACTGAAATATTCGTGATGGTCTCTTTTTTCGGGTTATATTCTCTAGGATCACTTTTTGATTTCTTTGTCACAATGTTATTAACAGGTTTGAGTGGAGTGTGTATTGGATTATTTATATCTTCAGTTGCTACTACAGAACAAGTAGCGAATCAGATGTATTTAATGTTTTTTATCGTTCTCATAGTTTTTTCAGGAATGTTCATGGATAAAGAAATTTCCCCAGCAATGACGTTTGTTACTAATTTGATGCCATTAGTATATTCGGGTGAAATGATGGTTGGTATAACTTTAAAAGGATTACCATTAGACCCATATTCATCATTGATGTTGATAATTATCAGTTCAGTGTTTCTTTTAATGGCATACTTTGTATACAGATTTAAAAAAGTGGAGGTCTGAAATAATTAAGCTTAAAAAAACAGATAAAAAATCCAAAAATTCTTTTCAGAAGCAAAAGGCAAGCGTATACAGGTTGATCAAGCAAATCAAAAAAGAATTTAAATTACTTTGGACGGATAAGTTTAATATTCTTCTTGCATTAGTTTTACCTCCATTAATAATCTTATTAATAGCTTTTACAACTTCAGCTACCAGTCAAGTACACCCCGTTGATTGTATTATAGTTTCTGATGATTCTGTTGCTGTTCTTAATCCAAATGATTTAACCGAATCCTTTCAAGATAATTATACATTACCTTATATTCAAGCTGTAAATGAATCAATTTACTTGAATCCTATTGAACCTGAATCTCTATTCTATAATGTTAGTAAGGATATTTATGCAATGGAGTTGGCACGACAATATTTAAAAGAAGCAAAAATCGCTATTATAATTGTCATTCCAAATGATTTTTCCGAATTCCTTACTTTGGGATTGCCTGGAATGCTTAATTGCATTGTCGATGCATCGCAATTGTTAGTAATTCAAGATAATTTAAATGCCCTTCAAGATTCAATTAAAATATTTACACGAAATAATAATTTAACTCCCCAATTTCAGCTTTACGATTTAGAAGCTTTATCAATTCCATCGAATTTTAATTCAAATTTTAACTTTACGGTTACTTTTATATTACCTTTATTTTCATTTGGACTTGCCATGGTTTTAACCATTCTTGTAGTTGTAAAGGAAAAACCAATAGCCAGATTATTACTCACTCCTGTTCAGAGACCTGAAATACTGTTATCAAAATACATAACTTATTCCGCCATATTAACCTTGCAAACTCTTTTAATTATAGGAACAAGTCTAACACAGGGTCTTTATTCTGCTGGAAGTTTAATCGATCTATTCATTGCAATGTTTACTTTAGGTTTTACAGGGATTGGATTCGGACTATTTATTTCGTGTTTCTCAAAAACTAAAACAGAAGCAAATCAATATTTCTTCATGTTTTTCATAGTGATAATCATGCTCAGTGGATTATTCATTCCAATAGAATCTATGCCCCTCTACTTGCAAATTTTTGCATGGATCTTGCCATTAAGTCATGCCAATCCAATGATTAATGGAATTTTAACGAAAGGAAATTCTGTATTAGGATTTCATTTTTATTTTCTGGTAGGAATAGCTGTCTTTCTATTTATATTAAGTTTCATCATATTTCAAAGAAAACAGTATGAGGCATGATATCAATAATGATTACAAGTTCAAACAGCAAGATTGTTGAAATTGACAATTTAAATGTCGTATTCGGGAAAAAAAGGGTAGTCAAAAACGTATCCTTGTCAGTCAAAAAAGGAGAAATCATTGGGGTATTTGGGATTTCTGGAGCAGGCAAAACAACGATGATCAGAGTATTGACATGTCAAATTAATAAAAAAAATTGGACTGGAAATGTAAAAGTCGCTGGTATATCTCCTGCGAAAAAAAAAGACCATTCCAAAATATTAAGCAAGATAGGATATGTACCTCAATTAGAGGAACTCAATTTATACTATGATTTCAAACCAATAGCGAATATTGAAACATTTGCTTCTACTTATGGCGTTGA
>CAZRIR010000063.1:0-9225 GCA_964600195.1 uncultured archaeon
TCGATCCCCATTGCAATTTTACTTATAGTATTCGCAGAAGCAGGACAAACCAATATTAAATCTGCTTTTCCAGCATTTCGGGGTCGATCTCCCGCCAAATAAATATGTTCTACTGCTCCTGAAAGATATGTAATCGTAGGGTTGCCCGTCGCCCAATGCATTAATGCTGGACTAATGAGCTCTGTAGAGGCTTTGCTCATGACACATATTACTTCTGCACCCAATCTCATCAATTCTCGAGCGATTATTGGAGAAGATATGACTGCAACAGATCCTGTAAGGCATAAACAGACTGTTTTTCCCCGTAAAATCGTGCCTTTACTTTCTATTATGTCCTTGCTTGGATGTTTTTCCGACATTTTTTTAATTTTTTCAATAGTGTGATACTCAATGTGATATAAAAAAATTCTTAAATTTAAACAATTACTAAAAAAATTATCTCAACGATTGGAGGTAGGTCTTGTGTTAATTGGAATTATTTTAAATAGAATAACCTGGGAAATAAAACAATTAATATCCGAGTTTGAAAAACGAAATATTAAATGTGAATTATTGAATAACCAGAAAATTTACTTCAAGTTGTCAAAAGAAAAAGATCTTAGCTTGAAAGATGATACTGATCTAATTTTAGAACGATCATTAAGTTTTTTACGAGGAATGTATTCATGTGCGATATTGGAAAAAAAGGGTTATAAAATTATTAATAATTACGAATGTCTAAATTTATGTGGGAATAAACTATTAACTACGCTTGAACTGATAAAAAATGATATTCCAACGCCAAAAACAAATATAGCATTTACAGAAGAATCCTCAATTGAAGCAATTGAGAATGATGTTCGATATCCTGCAATTATAAAACCCATCATTGGTTCTTGGGGTCGATTAATAGCAAAAGTGGACGATTATAATAGTGCTGCGTCAAATATTGAATGTCGAGAGACAATGGGCAACATTTTACAAAAAATTTATTACATTCAACAATACATACCTCCGCAGGTTTCTGAAAAAGAAAAACCAACGGATATTAGGGTTTTTGTCATAGGAAATGAATGCGTGGCAGCGATGGGGCGTTTTAATCCCGAAAGAGACTTTAGAAGTAATATCGCAATAGGAGGGACTGCAAAACCAATAGAGATTTCAAATGAAATGAAAAAATTGAGTATATCAGCAGCAAAATCTGTTAATGGTGAAATTATCGGAGTAGATTTAATGGAAAACAATGGAAAAATGCAAGTAATAGAAATCAATGGAACGCCTCAATTTAAAGGGATACAAACGGCCACAGGAAAAAATATTGCTGGAGAAATTGTAAGTTATATTGAAAATAAATATAAATAAGTGATAAAATAAAGAAGAGTTGGGAAAATATTGAAAGTAGTCATTAAAATCGGCGGTGCCTTAATAGCTGAGAACTTTTCTAATGTAATAAATGACATTGGACACATTTATTCTCAATATTCTAAGAAATATACTCTTGTAGTAGTTCATGGTGGAGGGCCTCAAATTAACGAATTACTAAAAAAGATGAATAAGGAGCCCAAATATTTTAAAACACCATCAGGATTTTTAACAAGATATACAGACCAAGAAGCAATCGAAGCAGCGATCATGACTTTAGGAGGACTTAATAATAAACGCATAGTAGAAGCCTTACAAAAACAAGGAGTCAACGCTTTTGGATTTTCCGGTATTGATGGGGGCGTGATTGAAGCAATTAGAAAGGATAAGATAATGGTACTAATTAATGGAAAAAAAATTATCAAGAGAGGAGAATATTCTGGAAAAATAGACAAAATCTCGACTCCAATATTAGACTATTTATTAGGGAATGATTACTTGCCTGTAATCGGTGCTCTTGCTAAAAGTAAAGAAGGAGATATCGTTAATGTAGATGGTGATAGGGCCGCCAGTAACATCGCAAAAGCATTAAATGTCGACCTTTTAATTAGTTTAACCGATGTAGAAGGAATATATAAAGATTTCGACGATAAAAGCACATTGGTTAAATCAATCAGTTTTGCAGAATTAGAAAAATTAGAAACTATTTTAAAAGGTGGGATGAAAAAAAAAGCACACGCTGCAATGGAAGCAATAAAATTGGGAGTAAAAAAAGTCATTATATGTTCAGGATTGATCGATAATCCAATATTCAATGCTTTAGAAAATAATGGAGGAACGGTAATTAATGGAAAATAAGGAGGCAAAAACCTTTTTAAAAAATTGTATTGAACATTATAGCCCTTCAGGAAAGGAAAAAGAATATTCTGAATTTTTAGGACGTTTTTTACAAAAATTTGATTTTTGTGTAAAATTTGATAATGTTGGAAACCTAATTGCCCATAAAGGGGTTGGGAATCCCCTATTACTATTAGTTTCTCATATGGATACGATACCAGGATTTCTTCCAATTATAGAAAAAGATGGAAAGATTTTTGGAAGAGGTACTATTGATTGCAAATCATCTTTAGCGGCGATGGTATATTCCATTACACATTTTAATTTTCAAGAGATAAAGAACGGTCAAATAATATTTGCGGGTATAGTTCGTGAGGAGGATAGTTTAATTGGTATTAATGAGTTCCTAAAACAAAATATCAATCCGGATTTCGCAGTTTTTGGCGAACCCACTAACATCAACCAAATATGTATTGGGTATAAAGGTAGGATCGCCATAAGTCTAAAAATATCAACTAAAACGGGTCATGTCGCAAGTTCATGGCAATATTGCAATTCAATTGAAATTGCTCTTGAAATATGGCAAATCATTAAAAAAATTTGTAATCGTCTGAATATAGAATTAATGCAAGATGTAGAAAGTCAGCAAAAATATTATTACATGGTTATTCCCACAATTTCTGTAATATCTGGTGGTAAATTAACTAATGTCGTCCCAGCAGAATGCATTATAAAGATAGATGTCAGATTTCCATCAGAAATTAGTTCTCAAAAGATACTACAAGACATCAGAAATGATATTTTAGAATTTAAAGATTTACTAAAAAAAAATGACAATAAAGAATTTGAGTTTGAAGAGGAAATATTAAGCCAAATCGAAGGATTTGAAATAGGTGGAAATGAAATAATTGTTGGAGCTTTGAGATGGGCTATATTTAACACATTGAAGCAAAAGCCGATACTCATTAAAAAGACAGGAACTACGTTTATTAATCAAATTGGAATTCAGTACAAAATTCCTTCCATTACTTATGGTCCAGGAAATCCAAAATTAGAGCATACAGAAGATGAATATATTGTAATTGAGGAATATTATGAAGCTATAGAAATATATACTAAATTTATATCTAAATTATTCGATAATTACCATAAAAAGAACTCATAATATCAAACAGGAATTAATTATCTAGTTTCATCAATGATATTTAGTTTTAACTTCATTTTTTTTGAGAATTCAACAAAATCTTTAAATAAAACTGGACTAATAATTTCTTTAGATTCTTGATTTAATATTTGCATAAATTTTAAACCATAATAAGTATCCATCAATTCGGATATGTTATATTTTTCTTCATATTTTACCACTTTCTTCTTCTCAAATTCTATTTTTCTAAGACTTATAATTTTTAAAGCATATTTTGAAAATTGAGTAAACTGCATCTTTTTCAAGTCAAAAACAATAGTACTCCCACTTTTTCCGTTATTTAGAAGATTTTGTATGTATTCATGGGTTTTTTCTAAGAATTTAGTTTTAAATTCATTAAATCTGATATCTTCAATAGATATTCGATCTAAAATATCAGAATATGGAAGATTCATTCCATCAATTTCATTATTTAAATCAAATAGAAATAATATTTGATTTATCCTTTTTTTAGCATCTTTCTTTAATTCTCTAAAAATATAGTTTTTTTCTTTTTTAATAAATTTGAAGAGAAATTTTTTGAATTCTTTAATGAATTGATTGTAGTTTGGGACAAAGTTTCTATTTGGATTGTTGATAATAAGATCATATGCATCAAATGGGTTCATTTTCCTGTCTAAAATTGCCTTTATAAGAGATAAAGGATAATATCCTTCGATAAACTCCATTCCCTTGGAAACACTTATAATTGCGTCTTTAAATGAACATTTGGCGATGACACTTATATTCTTGATCAGATTTCCTTCTATTTTTGTAGGGTTTTTAACACAAAAACATAAATCAAAAGGTTTCAAATCATGAAATAAGGGATTGTTATAATCTGGAACTATTATTTGAGAGCCATAAGCATTCACTAAACTTCCTTGTAAGGGCTTATTTACTAAATCCCACTCGATTATGATAAAATCATTAATATTTGAATATCTATGGGGCATGTTGTATGAATAGTCATTTTTTTTAGTTAATAATGAATATGCCTTTATTTTATCAATTTGATAAGAATCTTCCTCACCCCAAAATTGGTTTTTATAATAAAGAACGTCTGAAAAAGTGCTAAAATTATCTAAAAACAATTTTTTCATCAAAAAATAATTAATTCCAATATCTGATGATTTAATTGTTTGAACTTGAGGTCCATAGAATCCAATTCTTTTAAGAATATAATGATACACGGGTTTTTTCAAATTCTCCTCATTATGAGTAATAACGTAAGCGTTTCTTTTTTTTCTAAATTCTCCCTTACTCTTTTTAATGTTATGCTTTTCTATTAGCAATAAAAGGTAGGCGAATTTCTTGAGGTAAACCTTCTTTTTCAATTCTTTAATTTCTACCTTGTAATTCTCATATCTCTCTAAATATTTCTCTGGGGGTATATCTAATTTTATAAATTGTTTTTTCATTAGTTTTAATTTTTCAATTATGCAAAAATTATCAATTTCATTCAGAAAATATTTTACAGATTCTTTTTCCAATGATTTAGATTGTTCTTTTGTTATAATATTTCCATACTCGGAATTAATCTTTGTTAATTCAAATTCATTTTTTTTTATTAAATAAAAAGAAAAATATCTTTGATTAAAATTTGGAGATTCAATAAATAATCTGAATCTTTCAATAAATTGTGATAAAGAAGACATATTTTTGTATTTAAATATTTTATCCATTGAATTAATAATTCTTAGCAAATTAAAAAATGAATAAATTGCTACAAAATCCAAAAAATTAGTGAATGCCAATTCGATTTTAGGTTTATAATCTTCGAAAAAAACTTCTAAATCATTTTCATATCCTTGTTTTAAAAATTCAAAAAATTCCAAATATAAATTATTATCAAGGGCTAAGTCTAAATATTTTTTTATAATGAGATTGCACTCTTTTTGATTAATCATTGCTTTGTTTAAATAATTCAAGCCTTCTATATTATTAGCTGCATCAAAACATCTATTGGCAAGTTTTAAATAATTTTTGCTTTTTTTCTTCGAACCATAATCTTCAGAAGTAAATCTATAAGACTCTAAATCATTTAGAATTACCAAGCTTAGGGATTCATTCATCATTAAGAATAATTTAATGATATGAATGCACATCTTTTCTTTAAATTCACTATGAATTAGAAAGAAGGGACAATCATGATAAATTTCTTTTTTTTTTTGATTGATAATAATATGAAATTCCCGTTCGTTGTCTAAGATCATTGCACTTATTTTGATTGGATCTTTTTTTATAGAAATGATTGAGATTTTATTTATTGGAAAATTTTCTGCTTGTTCGTAATTATCCTTTCCAAATTTTTCAATTAACAGGTTCGAAAGAGAATTATAATTCATGATTCTAAAATTTTGACTTTATAATATCCGCAATTAATTTTGGAAATTCATTCCAATCATTTAATGTTAATAATTGTCCTCCAGCAACTTTAGCCATTTTTTCAGCATCTTTAAGGTTAAATTGTGTTTTGGGACAAACGATTATAAAATCTATATTCATTGATCTTAAAATTCTTAATTCTTCTATTGCCTGTTGCAAATCAAAGATATCGGCATCGGTAAAAAGGATGTTCAATTTTTCTCTTGAATTTGCATTCTTTTTGAATTCGTTTCGTGCCCATTCTAATGCTGCTTGAATTTGGGTTCCCCCTTGCGCTTTTATACTCAATAATTCATCAGCAATTTTTTCTAAATCTATATCTTCATTGATCGATTTTAAGACATGTGTATTAGATTCAAAATATGTAATTGCTAGCTCATCTTTTCTTAAACCATATAATAGCATCGTGGTGCATAAGGCTAATTGGGCTAATTTTTCTCCTTCCATGCTTCCTGATATGTCCAATTCTATACAAACACTTCTCAGTCCTTTTGCTGTTTCATAAACAAGAAAATCATCATAATCTATATGATTTAATTTTTTACCTTTTTCAAGAATATTTAGAACGGTTTCTTCTAAATCAACATTATCAAAATCATCACCAATTACAAAAGGGCGTACCAAATTGATTGGAATTGGGCCTGTTACGGCACTTCCTAAACGTGCTCTTGAATAATAAATCCCCAATTCTACTAATATCGATTTGGCTAATTCCTTCACTTTCTCTTTTGATTTATTTGGAATATTTTTCCTATGGATGAACCATTGCTTTAACAGATTTTCTCCGCTTCCAGCAGTTAAACTGGAGATTAATTTATCTTCGGCTTCATTACCACCTACTTCTTGAGCACTTTTAATGGCAGTTCCTAGATCAAAGTGTCCTAATGATGCTAATGCTTCTCGATTATCAGAAGCTAATGAGATTTTCATTAACTCATTAATTCGATTATCATCGAATTGATCTTTTATTTGATTCATTAGATTACTTAATCTTTGAAAATCTGCTTGATTACTATCAATCAATTTCTTTAATAATTGGTAGTTTGGTTCAATTAGTTCCAATATTTCTTCTTCGGACATTCCGAGTTTTTTCCCTAATTCTTTGATATCGCCAGGCTCAGGGTTTAGACCCACCTTTCTAAAGAATTCTACTGCCTCTTTTAATTGTGTTGAATTTTCAGAAGATTTTAAAGTATTTTTTATAAGATTTGGAAGCTCTTGGGCCATTTTTTGACTGCTATGGATATTTTGGCAAGAATTCATTAGTTGGTGCAATTGCTGGGTAAGAGCTTTCATCGCCTCATTTTTTTTAATTTGACTCATGGCCTCTTTAATTGAATTTTTTAACGATACCTGGAAAAGTTCGTTCCAAGATTTGCTTGCAATTGCGTTTTTTGTTAAATCCTCAAGTGATGGTGGAGATTGAGAATCTTTTAATTCTTGAACATATTTTTCTAGCATTGCATTACGAAGATCTGTTCCATAATATTGATCTAACGAATTGGCTAAATTAAAATTGTGTTCAAATGAAGTATTTTCCAATGAATTACCTAATACCTTTTCTTCATCGAATTTTGGTGTTTCTCCTAGGTTTTTTGCCGCATTAAAAAGTTGATCTAAATTTTTTATTTGATTCTCTAAGTCGTCCTTAAATTTTTGAAGATCTTCATAGGATAAGGCTTCCGTTTCTCCAAGAAATTTTAGGGTTTGAATTAAATCTTCAAATTTATTTGGATCAAATAAATCATTCATATCATCGTCAATATCTTGATCGTTTAGTGCTTTACTCGTGATTTTTTCCCAGATCCTACGTGATTGTTCCTGAATTATATCATCCAAGTCCAATTGGTGTCCTGCCTTTAAATCTTCAGGCTCAAGAGAATTTATTCTCTCGGCCATTTTATTTCTTGCTTCTTCAAGCAATTCCTCAATTGATGAGATTTGCTCTTTATATATTTCAGAATCATCATTAAAGAAATGCAATGCGGATTTATATGGTTCTTCATCCCTTTTTTGGGATAACACTTCAAAAAAGTCTTCTAATCTCTGAAGTGTCTTATTATCATATGTCTTACTTTCAATTTCATCTATCAGGTCTTGAAGCTGATCCATTTCAGATTCTATTTCTGATTCTAAATCTTCTCGATCATTCCCATCATTTTCTTGAAAGTCTTGAAAAAATTCATTAACTAAATCCTTCCGATAACTTGGAAAAAGTATATCAAATGCTATATTTTTAGCTAGGGCTTGATTATCCGGATATGATGTTAATGCACTTATTTCAATAAAATCATTTGGAGTAATTTTGCCCTTTCGATAATATCTGGATAAAATTAATTTGGGAATCGATAATACTTGCCGTGAGGAGGGCATTTGAATTATATCCGGATGACTCCTCATCCGTTTAATAAATTCCACTGCGAAATTACATGGATTTTCAGGAAAAATTCCCATTTCGATTCGCTCTCTTTATTTAAGCACCTAAGGTTTTATTAATTATTCTATTTATGATATCTTGAACTTTTACTCCAGGTTTTGGTTTTATACTACCTAAAAGCACGTGTTTTACAATATCTGTTAAATGAACATAAACGGACTCCTTCTCTTTAACTTTTTTTTCTCTTTCTAAATGTCTTTTCCGTCCTAATAATTTAGCAATTGCGATACCGGCCCTAATAGACGCAGGAACTTCAATATCCACTGTATTTCTCCTAGTTTCATCAATTATTGTATAAATTAACTCTAATTCGGATTCTTCAATTGTAAAATGCTCGGGCAAATTTATCCGGATGATATCTAATTCTGTAGATTTATCGGGATATGTTAATTTTATCCAAACTTTAATCCTATCCTTTAGAGCTTCTGATAATCGATGAGTCCCAGATAATTCTTCAGGATTCATTGCACTGATGAAAAAGAAATCATCATGAGCCTTAATTCTTCCAAGATGAGGGATGCTGATTGATGCTTCTTCTAATGGCTCTAATAAGGTATTTTGTGAATATTCGGTTGCCCTATTTATTTCGTTAGCTAAAAAAGTGCCCCCTTCTAGCATGGCATTTAATAAAGGACCGGGATTAAAAGCATCGAGCACGAAACCTTTATTAAGCGTGATAGCAGGATCAAAACTACCCAAGAAATGTGAAGGTTTAATGGATTCATCCATGGTAAGCCAATGGAAACTACGGCTAAATTGACTTTCCTTGGCTCTAATGCTGGCAAAGTACCTACATAAAATAGTTTTTCCCACACCTGGAGGTCCAACTAATGCGGGAAATAGTCCTGTTGCTTCTGAATCCTTTAATAATTCCAAAGCTTTACCATATTGACCAGATAAAACAATATCTATCTTTTCATCAAATATATCCTTTACTAAAGCACGATTAAACAGATCTTTAAATTTTTCTTTATCCATCATCTTGAATTCAATCTTTTTTTATTAACTTGGAGTATTTATAATAATCGTTTATATATTA
>CAZRIR010000064.1:0-9132 GCA_964600195.1 uncultured archaeon
AGATCTTGAACTGAGGCTTGGTTTCGCAATAGAGCAGCCAAACCTTTTGGATATTCACCTAATTTAACTGCAGTAAGTCTATTTTTATTAACTATGGCCGGGCATTCTACCACCAGATCTCTAGGTAAATTTAATATTATGTCATCATTCGGAAGATTGACGGATGGCTCCATATAATTAGTATTGGTTAGAATTCCTTCGATGATGGGAATAGCCCTCTCTCCATCTGGTTTGACAAGCTTGGAACTCTTGCCTTTTAGTATTAAACGTTTGATTTTCTTTCCTGTATTTGTAATATATTTCATGTAACCATTTTTAAAACTATTTACACCCTCGATATTTGCCTTTTCCCATGCCCATTGGATATATTCTCCATAGTGTGAATCAGAGGTATAAGTAAAATAACCATATTTTTCAAAAATATAAGCCACAAGATCATAATCTCCTAATTTTTTCTCTCTAATCATTTTATAATGTTCTACAAGCTTTTCTCGGAAATCATTATATGCATCTCTTCCTGTATCAAGATATTTCATTTTTAAAACGACTCCAAAATGGTTTAATCCTCCTGCGATTATTTTCAAGTTAGATAATGGCGTGTTGAGAAGTTTTTGATAAATGCCACTCGATAAATGAAATTCATGGCATAGTCCCACGAATTTCAAGTTAGGATATTTTCTCTTGATGGCCAAGCATATCCGGCTCATGGGATTCGAATAATTAATGAGTAAGGCATTAGGACAAATTTTCACTATATCCTTACAAACATCAAGAATTGGAGGTATTACTCTTAGAGCGTGAAAAAGTCCGCCAGGACCTCCATTTTCGCCCATAATTTGTTTATTTCCATGTTTTCGCGGAATTTCATAATCTTGATCCCAAAGTTCAAATCTAGGAGTAACTTCTAATGAATTTATAATATAATCTGCATTTTTTAAAGCTTCAGGTCTATTGATTGTAGATTCCAATATAAAATCTAGTTTTCTTTCATCAATCGTAGCTTCACAAGCTTGATGAACTAAATTGAGATTTTCTTCATTAATATCATGGAGACAAATAGTAGAACCTTTTAGAATTTGGCTTTGAATGATATTCCCAACGGCTCCTAAACCAAATTGGAGGGAACCCGCACCAATCAGAACTATTTTTTGGTTTGACATTATTATATCTAATAATGAGATATAAAAAAAAAATAGTATTGAAAATTAATTTGATTACTTAATACTATTTATTTTCCAAAAATTATTTTAGAAAGATCTTTGGCTAGTTCTGGTTGATGATCCATTACCGATTTTGCATTTAATGTTAATATTCTAAATTTTACATCAACTTCAAAACCAAAATTAATGATATGAAATCTTGGTTTAAATCCGAATTTTTCCTTATATTTAACACATAAATTGTCTGTTTGATGAATTTTAATTCGCAACTTGTTGTAAGGATAACGCATTTTAAAAGTAAAGGCATGAATTATCTCTCTCTTATCATTTCTCACGATTTCATAAAGTTCTCTCAGTTCTTTTTCAACTTCTTCATCATCTGTGAATAAAGACCCTCCTAAATGTGCCTCACCCCGATATTGAGGAAAATTCAATTTTTGTTTAAATTGATCGAAATTTTTAACGTCATCCAACTTCTTAGTATAGTTTATGATGTTGGTTGAAATTAATTCCTTATTTGCGATATCTACTTTTATTCGATCAAACGTGTCAAGAGCGACTCTAGTCAATGTAGATGTTAGAACAACGCCCTTATTATTTCCAATCTTTATGATATCTCCAATATCAAATGGATCGATTAATATGAGTAATATTCCTGCCATGAAGTTAGAAAAAATTTCACTCGAAACAAATGCTAAAGCCGTGCTTATTGAGCTTGTTAATATTGCCGTGTATTCGGCGGGGATTTCTTTAAAAGAGGGAAATCCCTCGATAATGAGATAAACAATTACTACTATTGAAATTAGTCTTAAAATGAAATTTGATATATTCTTATGTTTATTTGATATTTTTTTTATACGAAGAATCGTGCTTGAAATAAATTGATTCAATAAGTATAAAATGGCTGCGATGATAATAATATAGATTACAGCTTCAAAATCAGTATTGAAGAGTGCCATTTTTATTGCTCCCCCTCATATGGGAATTTTATTTTCTCATGATCATCTTCGTATTCTTCCCACCCTTGATAAATTTCACTCGAATATAATTGAAAAACCACGTCTCTTAAAAAAGCATCAATGTTATTGACAACTTTTTGAGGGGATTTTGATGTAATGTAAAGTCTTAACTTTAATCTACCCCATTCTATAGTATCGACTGAAAAATCTGGTCTCGTGCCAAAAATTTTTTCATATTTATTAAATACTTTTTTCAGGGATTCTTCAAGGGAAAGGGGATCTATTGAATCTAATAATTCCACTCCTTTTACGTATCTCGTTATCTTTTTTTGAAGTTTCATTATTTTTTTTAACCGATTTAAATATCGGTTGTATGCTCTTTTATTTTTCTTTAATTCTTCAACCCTTAATGGGTCTAATGATTGAAACCGTTTATGAGAGAATTTTGTGAAGGTTGAGCCAAACATGTTACTATTAGGAATGTACGTTTCTATACCGTCCAATTCTATAAGTATAGTGTGATTTAACTTAATTTCCTTAACAATTCCTTGGATACCATTCGTTTCTATCAAATCTCCATTTTCAAATTGCTCAAAAGTTAGCATTAATGCTCCAGAAGCGATGTTATTAATTATTATTCTGAAAGTAAAAGAAATTGTAACAATTAAAAATGATATGAGAGCTATAAAAAGATCTGGTGAAAAAAGATAAATTAACCAAAATATGAATATTGCCCATAAAATATTGATCAAGGCAGAAATTAAAGCTCGATAAAGAGGTTTCTTGAATATATAGGCCGTAATGCTCTTTATTGGTGTCCTGAGGATGAATATTATGATATTAATGATAATAAGGTTAATTAGTAGAGGATTCCATCCGGAAAATGTGAATATTACGACTGCAATTGCGATTAAACCAGTATAAAGAATTCCATAATAAAGTTTTTTCATATAATATAATGATAATGGTTCATTTATAAGTTTTAATACCGAATAAGAACAATTTCTTATATTATACCTTATAATTGATTACAAATTGTCGAAGTAATTTGATGTAATCCTCTAAGTGTCTGGTCATCAAGAAATTAGTCTTGACGTGCTCTTTACCTGCCTCCCCTAATTGTCGTGCAAGAGTTGGATCTTTTAAGATTTTTAATACATTTTTTGCACATCCTTCAATGCTATCAACTAAAAATCCCGTTTTTCCATCCAATACTTGTAAGGGGATTCCACCAACATTCCCTCCAACCACGGGTGTTCCTTTCCATAGAGCTTCGCTCACGGTTAAAGCAAACCCTTCTCGAATCGACTTTTGAATCACGACTTCAGAGGCTCTTTGAAGGGCATTTACTAATAAACTACTTTCAGCTGTTGAAACGATGATATCTTCCTCATCTTCCACGTGCGCCATCAAATTTCCATAAATTTCTTGTCCTTCAGGATCATCTTGAGCCATATTTCCTAACAAGACGAGGCGACAATCAAATTTTTCTTTTATGATTTTGAATGCATCAACCACACCCATCGGATCTTTCCATTTATCAAACCTTGAAATTTGAGAGATAATAGGTTTATCATTTGGTATGTTGTATTTATGTAAGTAATATTCTACCTCTTCTTCGTCTAACTCTTTATTCTTATCATTAAAAGGATTTATTGAAGGAGGAATTATATGTTGAGGTAAATCTACAAGTTGTTTATATTGATCCATTGAAACAATCATTGCATCATAATCGTCAACAAATGTTTTTAAAAATCTCCAAACTCTAGCGTTCCTTTTTGAAATGTCTATATGACACCTCCAGATCCAAGGTTGTCTCTTATTATAATATTTTATTATTGGTAAGGGTTGAGGATCATGGATGATGACACAATCCGTATCCTCTAAGTGATTATATATCGAATTTCTTCTATTTACTTCGAGATAATTTATTTTTCTATTTTTTGAAAGACCTTTTCTCGCCCCTTGTAATGCATTATGGATTATTTTAGTGGTAGTAAAAAAATCTGGAGTTCCTTTAATTTGATGCCACTCCGTGTCAATACCAAGTTCATTCATCATGATAACTAAATCATTTAAAATTTCAACCACGCCACCACCATATAAGGTCGAATTAACATGGGTTACTCGCTTGTCGTAAAGCGGCTTCGCCATTTTAATTAAATTACTTAAATTTCCATATCCAATTATAGGAGCATAACGAGGTAATATTTTAAATAGTCTTTCATATTTTTGAGTATCTTTAGAATAAATGTTTATCTCACCGTTCTATTATTTTATATTTAAAAATATTTGGGGTATCATTTAAATTTATAGGATAAGAATGATTTGTATGTTGTTATATTTTAGAATTCAATTAATTTTTTCAAGATAGAACGAGAGTCCCTGTAAGATATTATGTTAAATCTTGCTTTCGTCCTTTTAAGCCCAATTTTTATAGTATATGCCGATTCTGGTGCAATTTCAAACATGTCCTCATCAGTAACATCATCTCCCAAGACCATCATGAAATCCCATTTTTTACCAATAAAAATATTTGAAATAGCTTTTCCCTTATTAATTGACATGTTTTTTACTTCAATCACTTTATGACCATCCAACACGCTAAGATCTGTATTGTAACAATGATTTTCTAAGATGTTTAAGAGTTCTCTGGATCGAACAATACCAAGGTCATATTCAACATTTCTATAGTGCCATGCCAAGCTATATTCTTTTTCTTCTATGAATGAACCTGGAGTTCTTCTCACATATCTTTCCAGTATGGAGTAAATATCTTCTTTCCAATCATTTTTTAATAGTTCAATCATTTTCCATTGATTATCTCTATTTTTTTCCCATAATCCATGCTCCGCTATTAAATGAATGTTTAGATCCCCGAACCAATCATCTAGGGTATTTCTATCACGTCCACTTATTAACACTAGTTCATTTTTGGTATCTAAACTCATTTTTTTCAATAAATAAAGGATCTCATCATCTGGTTTGGCTCCTTCGGGAACTTCAAAAAAAGGCACCAAGGTTCCATCGTAATCTAATATTATCAAACGATTCTCCCCTATTTTATATGAATTGAATAAATTCTCCCTATCAAAGGTTGTTAGTATTCTCAAGGTCCGATCTTGTATAACATCTTTTTGTTCAAGCAAATTATATATGATATCATCCGCCCATATTGATACAGTGTAGTTTTTTATTCGATTTTGCATTTTTCGCATTCTTCTAATTTGCATTTCCTCTGGCATTTCTAATGCCTGTTTAATTGTCTTAACTATCTGCATTTTATTATTAGTATTAACAATTAAAGCTTCTGATAACTCATTTGCGGCTCCTGCTGTTTCACTTAATATCAGAACTCCTTTCCCATTAACTTTAGATGCGATATATTCTTTTACAATGAGATTCATCCCATCTCTAATTGGGGTAATTAAAGCCACGTTAGAAACTTCATATAATGCAACTAATTCATCAAAGGGTATTGGTCGATGAATATATAAGATAGGATTCCAACTGATTGTGCTGAAATTTCCATTTATTTTGCCAACTAATTCGTCAATATCACTTTTGAGCATTTGATATTCTTCCACTTTCGAACGAGAAGGGGCCGTGACAAAAATTAACGTTACCTGTTCTTTATATTCAGGATACGTTTCTAAAAAGCATTCATACGCTTCTAATCTCTGTAATATGCCTTTTGTATAATCCATCCTATCAATTGAGAATATTATCTTGCGATTACCTATTTCATCTCGAATTTTCTGCATTTCAAGTTCAGTTTCAGGACTTTCAGCTTGCTTGCTATATCTTTCATAATCTATTCCCATTGGAAAGCAATCCGCTTTTACATTCCTACCTTGGAAATCAACTCTATTCATGTTTAGTTCTAATCCAAGAATGCGATGCACGCTACTTAAAAAATGTCTTTCATAATCATAGGTATGGAACCCAATGAGGTCAGAACCTAAAAGGCCCTCTAAAATTTCTTCTCTCCAAGGTAAAATTCGATATGCTTCATAGGAAGGAAATGGTATGTGGAGAAAGTATCCAATTGTAGCATCAGAAATACTATCTCGGATGAGTTTTGGAAGGAGCATTAAATGATAATCTTGTATCCAAATTATATCATCAGGTCCAAAAATCTTTAGAATTGTTTTATGAAATTTTTTATTGACATTTTTATAAGCATTCCACAAATCATCATCAAAACTGGTATATTGTATGAATAGATGGAATAACGGCCAGATAGTTACATTACAAAATCCCAGGTAATGTTTTTCAATTTCTTCTTGAGTTAAAAATATTGGATAACAATTGTACTCTGAGATCAATGTTTGTTCAATCTCATCTTTCTGATCTTCGGCCTCTTTTAAACTTATACCCGGCCAACCAACCCATAAACTATTATGTCGTTTATGAAAAGAGGCTAAACCCGTTGCTAAACCTCCTAAACTTCTTTTATACTCCAGTTGACCATCTTCTTTTGATACGGTCACTGGTAATCTATTCGAAATTATTAATAATCTTTTATCTTGATTCATTTTTATCACTATTAATGTAAAAATGTATGATTCTACTTTTTCAATGTAAATTCTTTCATTTTTACTCCTATCATCTGAAATGTTTTTATAACGTAGAATAATAGATTAACTGAGTTTAAAAGATAAACTATTAAAAAATATAAACTAATGAATATTAAATTAGATTTTCAGATAATAACTTGTAATATTATTAAGAAATCTTTACATATATATCTTATTCTCTTGAAAATACTCAATTATAAGTAATTTTTAACATACTAATGTAAATAGTGTTCAGTTTATCATGATAAATTACATTATATAAATTATAAATTCATTTACCTTTTGAATTTTTAAATGGAACCAAACATTTATGATATTGACGATACTAATGGTTGATTTCGAGGAATTCCTAAAAAAAATAAAATCAGAAGACTACTATGATAATCAAATCATTCACGTGCAACATTTTCCTAAAAAGGAAGCTCGATATGCTAATTTAAAAAAACCTTTAAATAAGCGGTTAGAAATATGGTTAAAAAATAATCATATAACATTTTGGCAGCATCAAGCTGAGGCGATCAATTCAATTAGAATGGGTCAAAATACAGCAATTGTAACCTCAACAGCATCGGGGAAGTCTTTATGTTATAATCTCCCTGTCTTAAATTCCATCTTGAAAAATGAAAATTCAACGGCACTGTATATTTTCCCTACAAAAGCATTATCAAGAGATCAACATCTAACATTATTTAAAATTATGGAAGAAACAAAGATCAAGCAAACACGACTTGGAATTTACGATGGATCGATTGAACCAAATGATAAAAGAAAAGTATTAGATAATGCCAACATAATTATCACGAATCCCTACGGTTTACATCTTTACCTTCCATGGTTCAAGCAAAAATGGTATCGATTTTGTAATAATTTAAAATATATAATCTTAGATGAGATTCATATCTATAACGGTATTTTTGGTTCAAATTTTGCTCTCTTACTGAGGAGATTAAAAAGAATTTTAGACTCTTTTGGCATAAAACCCCAGTGGATATTATCAAGTGCGACCATCAAGAAAGCTAAAATATTCGCCGAAAAATTAATCGGAGAAAATTTCAAAGTGATTGATAGGGACTATTCACCTTCAGGACCTAAAAAAGTAATATTATGGGATTTGCCTTATGATGAGACAACAGGTAAATATCGATCCTCTCACCAAGAAACTAAAAATTTATACGTTTCCCATCTAAATATGGGAATACAAACACTAACATTCACGCTTTCAAGAAAGATGGCCGAATTACAGGCAATATGGACGAAAGAAGCTTTATCTCAAATAAGTGAACGTATCGTGAGTTATCGTGCTGGAATTAGTAAAATTAAGAGAAGGGAAATAGAATCAAAATTAAAACAAAAAGAAATTCTGGGGGTTAGCTCTACAAATGCTCTTGAATTGGGAATAGATATAGGATCATTGGATGCCATCATCTGTTCCGGATTTCCCGGAACTTTATCCAGTTTTTGGCAACAAATAGGAAGATCGGGGAGGGGTGAGGACCTGTCAATTGCTACGTTGATTCCAATGCAAAATCCTCTAGATATATTTTATGTCCATAATCCAGATATTCTTTTTGGGCCACTCCAAGAAGAGTTATTGATAACCCTAAAAAATAAATACATCCTTAAAAATCATCTCTGTTGCGCTGCAAAAGAAATTGCATTAAATTTGAATGATTATAAGAAATTTGGAGTCGATAATAAATCTTTCTTCATATCATGCATAGAAGAGTTGATGGATGAATCTTTATTCATGAAGCGCGGAGATAAATACTATTGGAAAGGAGAATATTTTCCTAATGAAAAATATGGCTTGAGTAATCTTTCTAATCGGAGTTATAAGGTTTTATTGAGGATTTATGGGAATGATCAATTACTTACAACCGAAGATGAGAGCTATGTATTGAGAGATCTCCACCCTGGAGCAGTATATCTATACGAAGCTGAAACATATCTTGTGGAAGAATTAGATTTAACTAACAGAATTGTGTACATAACAAAAACTAACGTGGACTTTTATACTCAATCACTTAAACATACGGAAATAACACCTTTAGATGTGATTTCTCAAGATGAAAAGGGTAAAATCCAAAAATATTTTGGTAATGTAAAGGTAGATCATGAATATTATTCCTACAAAGTAATTGACACTCTCACGCAAGAAATCCTTGCTCGAAAACCTTTAGAAGACTTGCCAATTATCGAATTTGAAACGCAATCTGTATGGTTTTTAATACCATTCGAGTATCAGAAGGAGCTCGAATTAGAAGGATATGATCTTGGAGGGACAATCCATGCAATTGAGCATGCTATGATTGCAATTGCTCCCGCACTTGCTCAAATTTCACGTTGGGATCTTGGTGGTGTTTCTATTGATTTCGATCCGGTCAAGCAACAACCAATTATTTATATATATGATGCATTTAAGGGAGGAATTGG
>CAZRIR010000065.1:0-9102 GCA_964600195.1 uncultured archaeon
ACTCTCCCAATATCTGGACTTATATCCCAGTTATCAGTTGTATAAACGATATTATTCATTGGATCTATAACAGCTGCAGCAATTATGCTAGGGTCTCGCTGCATTAAGTTATATATAGCAGTTTCAGGATCTACACCAGGCATTTTTTCTCCTCGTAAAATAAATTCTTAATTTTTTATGTTTTAATAACAAGATAACAACAATATAATATTAATATAATTATAATAATCTTATAAAAAATTTTTTAATCAATAAAATTTAAATAGCACAAATTTAACTTTTATCACTATTTCTCTCCTTAATTGTGATTCTTCCGAATTTTGGAACATTAAAAACGTTTTTTTTTTCTAATTCCTCATCTTGATATTTTTTTTTTGATTCAAAAAAATTTCTGTGAATTTCATCATTTTTTTTCAATTCTTTTAGATGAATTAAAATATCATCCTCAAATTTAAACAATTTCCCACAAACTGGACAACTTGGTGATGGATTGATTAAATTTTTACTTGGAGTTTTTACTATGACATTATATGATTTTTTCCTATTTTTATAGTCTATTCCCCGACAATTATGCCTAATTAATTTTCCATACGGTGGATAATTAAAAAATAATTTACTCCCGTGAGTGCACTCCCAATACAACACTTCTCTGCCGCATTTTTTACAATTAGTTTTAAAAGATCGAAGATAACAATGTCTACCGTGAGATTTATAATTATGTCGCATTATATTAATAATAATTAACATTCTATTAAAAATTTTTGTTATAATTTGAAAATAATTATCTACTAATGCATTTTTTATTAATGGAAAAATCTTTAAAACGCAAACATTTAAAAATGCTATTTTAATTATACACATTAAAGAACAGTAGTTTTATCTATAACCCTATGAAAATGTCTCAAAATGATTTAAGTTATTGCACTGAATGTGGTAATAAAAATTTAATTCATGATGAATCACGCGCAGAATTAATTTGTGAATCGTGTGGTCTAGTTTTAAACCAAAAAATTATAGATTCTGGTCCAGAATGGAGAGCATTCTCTTCTGAAGAAGTGAATCGAAAAGTTCGTGTGGGGGCGCCATCAACTCTAACTTTACATGATAAAGGATTAAGTACAATGATAGGATGGAAAAATAAAGACGCATTTGGTAAAAATATTAGTCCAAAGATGAAAGCAGAGGTTTATAGGCTTAGAAAATGGAATGTAAGGACCAGAACAAATAAATCAATTGATAGAAATTTAGCGTATGCGATGAATGAGCTAGATCGTTTTGCCTCTCAAATGAATATTTCAAAAGATATAAAAGAATCTGCGGCATATATTTATAGAAAAATGGCTAATAAAAACCTCATCCGAGGCAGATCCATAGAAGCTATGTTAACTGCCTCAATTTACCTATCCTGTCGATTAAATCACATTCCGAAGACGTTAGATGATTTTTTAGAATTTGCCTCAGTTGATAAAAAAAAAATTGCTCGTTGCTACAGATTGATACTACAAGAGCTTAAAATGAATATTAAAGTATCATCACCAACAAATTTTGTTCCAAGATTTTGTGCAGAATTAAATCTATCTGGAAGGACACAAAATCGAGCTGCATTAATTTTAGAATTAGCTAAAAAGACCCGATTGACTGCTGGAAAGGCACCAACAGGATTAGCTGGGGCAGCACTTTATGTTGCCGCCATACAAGAAGGTGAAAGAAGAACCCAGAAAGAAATATCTATCGCCGTGGGAGTAACAGAAGCGACTATTCGAAATCGCTATAAGGAATTGATGAAAAATCTGAATTTTCAACTAAATGTCTGAAAAATACTAAAGATACTGATAATAAAAAAAAGGTCTTCTTATCGAACTTTTAATCTTTTAATAATCTCAGGTCGCTTTTTGTACAAGATTCTAAAACCACAATGACTACATTTTATTCCTGGAAGTGCATTTAATTCTTTTTTTGACACTTCTTTACCGCAACTTTTTCTTGCACATACATAACTCATAATATATAATTAATAATGCATCGTTAAAATATTTTTTCTTAAAGTAAGAAGAAAATTAATTTAAAGTTAAATATAGAGTGATTTTCTTTTGTCTTCAGCATCGGAAGAAACTAATTGGAATGTATCCAGATCTTTCTCTAATTGGTCTCTTTTGTTTTGGAGGTTCTTCGTAATGCTTTCTAAGTTATCAAGTGAATAATTCTTCTTTATGGGTAACGTAAATGATTTTTTCAACATTTGTAATAATGTAATAGATGCTCTTAAATCGGTAATATCTTCATTTATCATTGCCACATTATCCGTTTCAGCAAGAAAAACAATTCCTTCAATTCCAAAACGTGCTTTAGCTAATGTTGGTATCAGACCATTTGCTCCAATTATCACACCTTTTTGAATTTTTTCACAATGTTCATTTAGCACAAATTTATCTAACAATTCCTTATTAGTTGAAGTAATGTAAATTGTAGGTATTTTTGATAACATTTTTCTGGTAGATATGGGATAGGCTCCCAGTGCAATAACGAGATTAATTCCAAGGTCTTTTAGAATTGACGTTATGAAGAAAGAAATTCTATAGATTCCCTTTGGTGTTAACGATTGGGCGTCTGCAGTTATTAAAACAAGATCTCTTAAATGATCAGGATCTTTCCAAATTAATATTTCTGCTTTGGGTGCAGATAAGATACTATCATCAACAATAGCACCTGCGGGATAATCATCAAAAATTACATCCATGTAACTCTCCGCGTTAAGTTGGCCTATTAATGAATCTAAAGCAAATTTACCTACGTCTGCTATACCAGGCATTCCTAATATACAAGTGGGATTAATGAAATCAGATTTTTTAAAATTCAAGTGTTTGATTATCCTAATCCCATCATTATCATTAATCATATTGGTTGTAGTTATTATGTTGTTGTTATTATTATGATGATTTTTTTCTCATCTTTTATAATCATGTATTATCCCCGTGAGAGTGCTATAACAGTAATTTATACATGAATACATGGATAACATTCTTTTCCGAAAATTTAATCTATTAACCTTTATTTTAAAGATCTTGATTCTAATATTATCTTCAAATTTTTAAAAGTAAAAAATGGAAAATTTAAAGTATATATGTTTGAAATGTGGTAATTGCTGTCATGAAATTCCAGATTCTCCCGGTGCAAAAAGAATTCCCTTATATCCCGAAGAAGTGGACAAATTAATTGAAATTGCGGAAGAAAGAGGCATAACATTCGCAGTAAAGGAGGATTTGGTTTTTCCCGATGAATTAAATTCAAAGATTCTTGTTTTAACGTACAGAATCATTCTTGAACCTTTAGGGCATTGTCCATTTTTTATTCCTGATTTAGGATGTTCAATTCATGACCGGAAACCTTTTGCTTGTAAAGCTTATCCCCTATCTTTAAAAAGCTTAGATGCATTTAATTACGAGATAACCATAGATCCCTTATGTAATTTTATAATTTCTAATTATGAAACCCTCAAGGAAATTGATATTAAAGATTTAAAAAATATTTTTTTGGATGAATATCCTAAAGCTGAAAAATTTTTTAGAAAAAATAAAAAATTACAACTCAAAATAAAAAAGCTTGAAGCAGAAAAAAAAATAAGGATTACACGTAGCATCAATCTTGATGATTTTAATAAAGCTTTAGAATCTTGGGAAAGAGTTGAAATAAGAACGGACCTTAAAGATGAAATGGGGGGTTAATGATACATTCATTTATTTCCTTGCTTTCTGGAGGATTAGATAGTCCAATCTCCGTTTATTTAATGATAAAAAGAGGTTTAAAACCGATTTGCTTATCTTTTTTAACATCAGATGATAAAAGCCATTCAATGAAGAAGAAAGTTGTAAAAATCCTCCGAATTCTAACTCAATTTACTAAATTTAAGCTAAAAATATATTTTATTAATCATGATTTTAATTTATCTCATTTTCAACAAAATTGTGAGAGAAAACTTACCTGTGTCTTGTGCAAGAGGTTAATGTTAAGGATTGCCAGGGTAATTGGAGAGAAAGAAAGTACAAACCTTATTGTAACAGGTGATATTTTAGGTGAACAAGCAAGTCAAACTCTAGATAATTTATATGCTTATAATGATGTCCTTCAAGATTCCATTATTTTAAGGCCCCTTATTGGATTTAATAAGGAGGAAGTAATTAATATTGGTAAAGACATTGGACTGTATGAAATCATTTCTCAAAAGTCGGCAAGTTGTCAGTTTTATCCACAATATCCTGAAACTCATGCTAAAATTAATGAAGTCCTTGCTGCTGAATCCAAAATAAACTATGATTTTTTAGTTGAAAAAGCATTGAATAGTGCAGAAATACTAGAAATTTAGTTTTAAATATTCTATATACTTCTGAAATTCAATATCTTCCAAATTTACAGTATCATAGTTTCCTAAAGCTTCGCATATGGTCTGTGCTAAGATATGCTTACAAAATAAACGCTTTTTTTCGATTACAACTCTTTTATAGAAGTCCCAACAAGAACAATACAATTTTGGATATATCACATAGAATCTCTCAGGATTCTTACTTGTAGGAATGGTCCATATGCTCCTCTTTGAAGGATTAAAGGCGATTTTATCAAAGTTCCTCTCGATAACGTTTATAATGTCAACAATTCTTTCTGAAAATAATGAATCAATGTAATTAATCAATTCTTCATCCAGAAAACCTTTCTCTTTCACTTTCTCATGAATTGAAAATAATAAATCTTTTGACATTTGTATCTTATTTATTATTAATTCGCATATAAAAAGAATTTGATCATCCCATTGGATTTGAATATATTATATTTACCAACTCGATATTTTCCTTCAATTTCAGGAGCAGAATTTTATCTACAAAGAATGGCCGAAATCTTATCTAAAGAGTATTCTCATAAGATAAACATATCAACTTCAAATGCTATAGATTTTAGAGCTCTAAGAGATCCTACAGGAAAATTTATTAAAAAAGGAGATATCAACTATGAATTAGTAAATGGATTACATGTAAACCGATTTCCTGTTGATTATGCTTCTACTTTTGAAGAGAAATTAAAATACCTTAAAAGATTCAATGAGTTTATATCTTTAGACTTATCAGAGGATCTTATTTTAGAATTTCTTAAAAATGGTCCATACACTCCTGATTTAATCGATAAGTTCATGAATGATTCAGTAAAACAATATGACTTGATTCATACAACCTTTTTTCCATACTTTAATATAATCATTAGTTTAATGATTGGAATGAAATTTAGCATTCCCGTAATAATTACTCCCTTTTTTCATTTTTCTAACCCTCGTTACATCGATTTAAAGCCTTCAATTCTTTTAAAAAAATTTGATATAATTGTTGCATGTACTAATAAGGAGAAAAGTGTTTTAGTTAAAAACTTTGAAATAAATCCTAAAAAAATACAGGTAATACCAATGGGTGTTGATTATGAGAAATTTGATAAACCCAAAAAATCTGAAAATACAAATTACAGCTTTAAAAAGCACTATATTAAAACAAAAATAAAAAAATCCCAAATGGTGTTATATTGTGGATATAAGAATTATGAAAAAGGAGCTCTTTCATTATTGAAAGCCATTCCATATGTCATTGATAAAAAACCAAATACTCATTTTGTCTTTATAGGGCCAAGTACGACAGCATATAACAGAGAAGTCTCAAATATAAAAAAAAAAAATATTACAAAAATTATAAATCTGACACCTGATAATTTAAATGGATATTTTGACAAAAAAAAGATCTCTGCTTTTCAAGAAACTGACATTTATGTAATGCCTAGCCGCTCAGATGCCTTTGGAATTGCTTTTTTAGAGGCTTGGGCCTCAGGAAAACCAGTTATAGGGGCAAATATTGGTGCTACACCAGAAGTTATAAAAAACGATATAGATGGATTACTGGTAGAATTTGAGGATCCTGAAGATATTGCTAATAAGATACTCTATTTATTAAAAAAGAAAAAGGTGAGGAAAAAAATGGGTATTACTGGAAGGGAAAAAGTAAAAGAACAACTTACTTGGAAAAAAATCGCTGAAAAAACCAATCATTTATATCAAAATCTAATAAATCAACCTTTAAAATGAGAAAATCATGAAATATCTTGCTGGTAATAAATATATAATCGAAGAAAATAATAGCATATTTATGGACCAAGTCCCAATTAGTGAACTTTTAAATCAATGCTCTACTCCCTTAATGATATTCCTTGAGAACAAGATAAGAGAAAATATAATATCTTTTAATAGCGTTTTTAATTCATTTTTTCCTAAGTTTGAATGTTTTTATTCATTTAAAGCGAACTTTCTTCCTGAAATTTGTAAAATTGTGAATTCTGAGAACGTAGGTGCAGAAGTCGTAGGATTACCGGAATTACATTTAGCTCTAAAAATAGGATTCCCTCCAAGTAAAATATTAGTAGGAGGCCCCTATTTACCATTAAAACTCATTCAAGAGAGTATTGATAATAAAATCAAAGAAATCATCGCATATAACCTGAATTCCTTAGAAAAAATCAATGAGTACGCAAAAAAAAAAGGAGTTGTTCAAAATATATGTATTAGAGTAAATTCTTTAAAATTTAATTCCAAGCTTGGTGTCTTTTTTGATAAAAATAATTTATTTAAACTCGAGGATATAATGCAAAGATGCAAAAATATCAAAATCAACACAATTTTATCTCACTTTAGCACGCAAATGAATAATGTAGAGCAATTTAGTATGAATCTGGATAATATCATTCAAAATATAAATAAACTAAAAAATATTGGATTAGACATTGAAAACATAAATTTAGGGGGAGGGTTTCCAGAGGCAACGGTTATGAATCAAGATCAACTAAAAAACGTCGCTAATAAAATTAAAGACCTGGTAAATAAAGCCAATTTATCAAATAAAAAGGTTTATTTTGAACCTGGACGATATTTTATTGGTGATGCTGGAATATTTTTAGCAGAAATTATTCAATCAAACGACTCCCGCTGGGCTTTTTTAAATATTGGAAATCACATTTGCCCGAAATTCGCAAAATGTGCCTTAAGATTTTATAATGCTTCTCAAATCGATCAGCCACATAAATATAAAACCTCCTTTGCAGGAATTGTTCCAACGGATCAAGATGTTTTGGCGAAAAATTATTATTTTACAAAACTAATAAAAGAAGGAGATGTTGTCTTAATTACCAATGTAGGTGCTTATTGTTTGACTTTTTCAAATCGTTTTCCATATCCTCTCCCAAATATTTTCCTTGTTAAAAATGATGAGATTAAGAAAATTTATGATAATAATATTAACCAAGATTTTTCTTTAAAATAAGACTTTCAAGATTCATAGAGCTATTTTTAATTATCATTGTTGATATTACTCAAGTATCACATCTATTTTTTTAGATTTCAATTTATTTTTTACATAGCATTCAAGCTAACTAGAAAATTAGATCAAGTGTTTGAGATGGAAAGAATTCTAAAACAAGCAAGAAAAAGAGAAATGATGGAATCAAATTATAAATCGATTGGTTATGCTAATATTAAAATAATTGGATGTGGTGGTGCAGGAAATAATACAATAAATAGATTAATGAATATAGGGATTCTGGGCGCATCATGTATTGCATTAAATACTGATCACCAACATCTTGAAATGGTAGATGCTCATAAAAAAATCTTAATAGGAAAAAACTTAACGAGAGGTTTAGGAGCTGGAGGAAATCCTGAAATCGGACGAGCCGCAGCAGAAGAATCTAGGGAAGAATTAAAGAGTATCTTGAGGGAATCTGATCTAGTATTTATAACCTGCGGAGAAGGTGGTGGAACAGGCACAGGAAGCTCACCTATAGTGGCCGAAATTGCAAAATCAGAGGGGGCTATTGTTGTAGGTGTAGTAACTCTCCCTTTTAAAACAGAAGTTGGTCGAATTGATATCGCTCAGAGAGGATTAGAAAACTTGAAACAATTTGTAGATACTTTAGTTGTAATTGATAATAATAGGTTATTAGAAATCGCGCCAGATTTACCAATTTTAGAAGCATTTAGTGTAGCGGATGAGGTTTTATCAACAATGGTAAAGGGAATCACAGAAACCATTTCTTTACCATCATTAATAAATCTCGATTTTGCTGATGTGCGAACTATTTTGGGTACGGGCGGTGTAGCAATCGTCGGAATTGGTGAATCAAACGAATCAGAAGATAGAGTGAATGATGCTATTAAAGACGCCCTTAATACCCCACTATTAGATGTCAGCATTGAAGGCGCAAAAGGAGCACTCATTCACGTTTGTGGTGGAAATGATATGACATTAGCAGAAGCAAACTCTGTTGCCAATAGGATTTATGAAAAAATGGATGTAAATGATTCAATGGTCATATGGGGTGCCCGAGTTTCAGATGAATTTGATGGATTTTTACGCGTCATGCTTTTAATTACAGGAATTCACTCCCCTCAAATATTTGGAAGCAATCAAACAGTAAATCATGTAAATCATAATTCAAAAGTTTCTAAACAAAAATTTAGTCTCTCTAGTGATATTTTTGATATAGGTGAAATTTAAAATTGCTTCTAAAAATGTATTACTTTTTATTTATATTTGGAAAATATAGTACATGCTCAATAAATATCAAGAAGATATCCAAAGAGAAATAAACCAAATTCTGAATAAAATCTATCTTTGGAAGGATTTATTCTTCATATCTGTTGAATATTATTTTGATGGATGGTCAATTGCTCTCCAGGAAAAAAATGCTTATCCACGAAGAATTATTGTATTTAGATCGTACTTAACAAAGACCTACTCCATAAAGAGTTTTGAAATTCAATTGACACCATCAAAAAAAGATACATACAAAGAACTATATTTTATTGAAAATATTTTAGAACCAAATGAGTTACTTAAAGAATTAAAGGAAATTATTTATGGAAAGGATTTAGTTAAATCTGTTAAAAAAGAATTAGCTGAGAGATTTAATTAATATTTTAGAACTCTGGTTTGTAGAGTTGTTTAAATTCTTCTTTCTTTTTTTCATTATACTTATTCTCTAAATACTTTAAAACTGAATGATGAGGCATTCCGTTTATTAACATGC
>CAZRIR010000066.1:0-9089 GCA_964600195.1 uncultured archaeon
TAAAGATAAAGTTGTTTCATAAGCTTCTCCATCGATTTCACACTCAAAAGAAAATTTATCTGAATTTAGCATGTGTTTGAGATAATTGAGCCAAAACTTACTATACTCCTTGTTTAAACGATGGTTAAATGTTATGAAAAATTTTTCATCAGTCTCTTTATTAATATCAATCATGTAAAAGAAATTGAATGCAATGAATAGTTTTTTTATTGATAGTATTAAATCTTCTAATGATAGATCCTTTAATGGTTTTCCAGTATACCATAAGATTACATCGGGAGATATAAAGTTATTCCTGAACGCTTTAAATCCTAAATGGGAGTCATTTAAAATATCAAGCATGGCCTTAAATTTCTTTTTTTGAATTAACATCATGTCTATTTCTTCTTTTGCACGTAGCCATAGATCCTTGTCAGAGGCCCTTTCACGTTTTTTTTGGGCAATGAGCAAGTAAAGGGCTTCTATTACTAGCTCTTTTTGTCCTCCATACTCTTTAGCATGATCTATTACAAATTGTGAGATTTCATTTGGTATAGCATTAAATATTTCGTAGATTTCTATCGCTGATGATATGATATACGATAATGATTTACCCTTGTCCTTAAATCCATCAACTATTATTCTAATTTTTTCAGGAACTCGTGCATAAATGCTATATTTTTTATCCTCAGTTTGCATGTTCATATTTTCTGTTTCTTTTAAAGAATTTGATATCCCACTCTCAGGTAATTTACTCATATTATTAACGAATAGTTTTTTTCATTAATAATTATGACTATTTCACGCTTTTTTTTTTTAAAAATACATTAAAAATTAAGATGAAAAGAACATAAAAAAAAAATTGTATTAGAAATTAATCATATATACTATTTCTAATCTAAACTATACTAAATCCATGGATCATTATAGTACCCAACCCTCTAGATTTTTGAGATTCCAACATCTATAATTTAGTGGATGAGATAAGTGAAATCATTCTACATTTCTGGGAATTAGACAATCGAATATTAAAAAAATTCATGTGAAGACTAAAATCTGATTCAAAGTCACTATTGTTAATACTAAGAATATAATGTTAATTACTAAAGGTACCATCATTATACTATATCCATATTTAGTTTTGTCTAAATGAGTCCTTTTATGAATGTAATAATAGATTAATGAACTAAGTCCAATTCCAAAAATGAGGAATAATGATATTACTCCGATTAATTCTAATTTATTTCCGTATGTATCAGGAACAAGATTATAAGTGAAATGAAGTGGAACTATTTGGGGCAGTTGAAAGTAGATAAAAATGAAATAAAAAAATCCTGTTATTGAAAGTACAATCGAAATTAAGAATAATGATAATGCGAATTTAAGATCTCTGGATGAAAATTTAGACTTTTTGAAAGGAATGGTTTTCTCTTTAACTTTTGGTTCAATCGATTTATTCATATCGTTTAGAACCCTAATTAACTCTTCATCTTGGTTGGGGGTTATTCCATAAAATTTCCTTTTTGATTCACCTGTTTCAATGAATAAAAGTTTATCTAATTTTGTAGCATATAAGGACACGGTTTCAAATTTTCCTTCTATTAAATATTTGAATTTTCCAAATAAATATCCCGGAATTCCTACCCCACCTAATCTAATACCCTCATAATGATTCGGTTCAGGTTTTATTACTCTTTTTACCGCACTAATTGAAATTTTGGTAGTTTTTATTCCCCATTTAATTAAAAGAAACTCATTGGATATTAAGTATTCCAGTTCATAATATGCGTAAATTAATAATAACAAAAAGGTAATGATGATTAAAAACATGCTCAGCATTATAATAAAAATAGTAATACTTTGAATATTAAGATAAATGGAAAGTAAAATAATCAGTAACAATATAGAAATACCAAAGGTTATAATAATTAGATATTTTCCTCCATTAGATTTAGCAGGTTTGAATATCTTGTATTCTTTAATTCAATCTCACTCTTTTAATTTAATTTTTTTTAAAATATATAATTAGTAAATCTGAATGTGACTATTAAAAGATGAGTACTAAAATTAGAATAAATTTTTGAGTTTCCCCATTTAAAACTAACTGAAAATCGGAAATCATCCCAGTTTTAATAAGTACTTACAAGAATGTTAAAAAATATTAATGTTAACACCCGCAATAATATATAAAAATAAAAAATTTATATATAGCTATACTTATATTTAAAAATATTTTTTAAAAAAAGAAACCTGAGGAATTCATGGAATGCCCTCATTACGGGTGATCAATTAGAGTTGTTATTGAATTATGTGGCTATTGTAATGAAAACAATACTTATTCTTTTTTTTTATTTAATAATTAATTAAAGCGTTTATTTTACAGAATGAAAATCTTCTTTTATTTGATCAACTTCATTTTATATAGAATTCCTAAAAATTAATTCAAATGATAAAAAAATGTCACAAAAAGAAATTAAAGTTGGGGATAAAGCTCCATTGTTTAAATTAGAGTCATATAATGCAAACATGATTGATCTAAAACAAATAATTGGAAAACAAAAAATTGTATTAATTTTTTCACGATATTTTGGATGTCCTCTTTGTCAATTAGATCTAAAAATATTATTAGAGCACGTTAGAGAAATTGAAGATAGAGGTGCAAAAATTATCTATATAACTCAGAGTGGAGAAAAAGTGGCGAAAGAAACGATCAAAAACAAGGAAATTACATTTCCTGTAATTCCAAGCTCAAAAGATGAGCTTTATTCCGATTATGGATTAGGATTAATGACTCCAGAGGCCGCAAAACAGATAAGTACCAAGTTTAAACAAGCAACTGAAGCAGGTTTTAAACATGGCGCATATGAAGGTTGGGAAAAACAAGGTCCGGGTCAATTTGTAATAGATACTGATGGTATTATAATTCATGAGAAAAAAGGGTGGTTCGAAGTAGATCCCATCCTTGATGTCCTATAAGGATTATTTTTATATAAGATCTCTTTCAAAAAGAAGATCAGATACATCAATAATTGTCAATAATTCCATTACGTCATTTAAACCAAAAAGCATAAGGAATTCCCGTAAGCTTAGCACATTTAATATTAAACTTATACCATATTGGTCTATCATATTGAGGATATATTCGAGAGAAACAAATTTTAAAAGATTTTCTATGCCTATATCTTCGATCATTTGAATTAAAATGTCTATATCTCCTTGTTCTACATAATCATGAATAGTTTCCAAAAGATTTTTCCAATTCCATTCCATGACAAAATCAAATGCTATTGATATGCCTCCATACTTACTAGTTCCGGACAATTTTATCTCTAATACACAATCACACAAAAGAAATCCGATCAAATAGTCACTGACAATTTCTGATGCGACAGAATTTGGACTCATAGGTGTTAGAGCATTAATATCCTCCAAATGCCTTCTTTGTAGATTTGCTACCTTAACCCCAATAGGAAGAATGTTAATATCACTTGAACTTTTCGTAAATGCTTCGGCAGCGATATAAATATCCGTTATCGGATAGATTCCCATATTTTGAATGTCAAAATCAACGTTAGCACAAAATCCTTCGTGGTCTATCTCGTCGGATCCCAATGAAAGAGAATAAGTTTCAGGTATTTCAAGTTTAACATTAAGTCCACTTCCTATCAAGGTAGAAACATATATACTTAGAAAAATCAAGATACACAGGCTCGTCATTTTTACAAAATTACTCAGTTTTAATTTTGTGCTGGCAAATCTATTTTTTTTGATTGTAGCTAATTTAAGTGATAAAAAGTTTTTTTTAAATTCTGGTCTTAAATGGTTTTCAAATCTGATGATTTCAAGAATCTTGATTAAATGATAAATTCCTCTAATAACGGTTATAATTAACAAGAAAATGATAATAATTTGCAGTCCAATTAATGCTTGTACTGTTTCATCATTTATAGAATAATTTCCAAATAATCCATCGTGATTAAATCCATTAAAAAGCTGAAAAACATATAAAAATATGAATAATGCATAATTTACCGCAAGAACATGGTGAATTTTTGTTTTTTTACTAAATAAATTCGTAAAAAAGGTTAAAATTACGCCGATGATTCCTAAAATAATTAATTTTTGCATGAAATCGGGACTTATCATGGTAATACTAGAGGGAGAAAAAAAGTCTTCTGGTGCTATACTTGTAGCCATTAGCGTAAAGAGATTTATAATCGTAATAGGTAAAAATGCATAGTATATTGTCTTATAAAGAACTGGAAAAATCAACTGTCTTTTTTTATTGAAAAAAATGGAGTTTTTCCTTTCTTTTTTCTTGATGTTTTTATATTGTTCAATCTCTAAAGAGCGCATATTTCATATTGATTAGCTGGATCAAAAATGATAATCAAAATTTCAAATACAATGAGTTACTTTTTAGTTCTATTTCTATTTAAAATGATCACTATCATAAGAAGTATTGCAGAATATTACATAGAAAAACGTTAATATCAATATTTTAATTGAAATTTTTGTTTGTTATTAAAATTAGTATTAATAAGTTTTAAAAAAAGGGAAATTGATTTCTTCTTTGTTCTTGAGTTTCAAGAGTCTTTTGTTTCAGTTCTTTATCGATAAAACCCTCAATATGGCATAAATACTCATATTCATCCTTCAAGCATAATGTTATGGCGATTCCTCTCTTATTCATTCGAGAAGTTCTTCCTATGCGATGCACATAATTTTCAGGATACTTAGGGACATCGTAATTAAAGATATGCGTGATGTCATCTATGTCGAGCCCTCTTGCTGCCACGTCAGTTGCTATGAGCATGTTCACTCTTTTTTTCTTGAAATCTTTGATGATTTGTTCACGTTTATATTGGGATAAATCACCTGAAATCAATCCTACTTTGTAGTGATTATTTCGAGAGTTCAACTTGTTCATTAACCAAGAAGCAGTTTTTTTCGTATTGGTAAAGACTAACGAAAACTTCGGACGTTCTTTCTTTAATATTTTCTGAAAAGTGCTAAATTTTTGTTCAAACCTATCAATTAAATAATAAAATTGAAGCGTATTCCTGACGGTCAGATCATCCTTGCTCAAATTCAAAAACTCAAATTTATTTTTTGAATATTTCTTAACCAAGTTCCGTATATCTGGATCTAACGTCGCAGAAAATAACATAAATTGATAATTTGAACGAATCTGATTTAAAATGTATTTAACATCCGGGGAAAAGCCCATATCCCATAGACGATCAGCTTCGTCCAAAACAACAAATCTTATGCCTGAAAGATCCAATTCCCTCCTTTTATAGAGATCAATTATCCTTCCTGGAGTTCCCACGATAATATTTATTCCTTTTTTCAAGTAACTTATTTGATTATTAATGGAAACTCCACCATATATCGGAATTGACCTTACTCCATTTCCTAAACTTTCTATAACTTCTTGAACTTGTTTTGCAAGTTCCCTGGTGGGCACGAGAATGAGTGCTTCATTTTTTTTAAAATGTAATTGTTCAATAATTGGAAGTACAAATGCTAAAGTCTTGCCAGTACCCGTTTTAGATTGAACCATTACGTGGTTTCCTTTTAAAATGAGGGGAATAGCTCTTTCTTGAACCAATGTTGGCGTTATTATTTTTTGTTTGGATAATTCTTTTAGATATTTATCCTTAATTCCTAATTCTTTAAATTTCAATTAAAAAAACCTATTTCTTCACAAATTTTTACTCCTGTTCAATTAAATAAAGTGATTTTTATTAGAAAAACTTTACTAAATTTCTATTTTTAGCTTCATCATTTAAACACTACGTCTTCAACTAATAAATTTAATTCTACCAATCTTTTATTAATGAACATTCTTACTTTATCAGCATTAATTCGGGGATTATTATTCACAATGTCTTGCACTGCATCATGATATTTTTTTCCCAATTTTGAAAGGGAAATATGGTTATCATTTGATTCTTCATATAGTGGAATTGGAAATGAAAAGGGTCTTTTATGAATGTGCCGAGAACTCTTAATCAATTTAATGCTATCCGAAAGAATTGGAGCATTTAGTATGGTTGATAGATAAAATGCCTCATCTTTAACATCCGTAGAAAAATAATAATTTTCCGAAGGGATGATTATATTTTTTTTAAAATTTTTAATTACTGCTGATTTTAAGTTAGAACCAGAGGCATTATATATCACGATAAAATTTTTGTTATTATTTTGTTTTGTCAACTTGTTCCAATAATTTAAATTTGAGAACAAAGTATTGATATTGCTTGTATTTTTTTTATTACTTTGATAAATCTCATTTAATTCCGAATAGAATTCCTTTGCTTTTGGAAAATTTTCAAATTGTTGAGGATCAAAAATGAAATCCTTATTAATCGGAAGAAAAACACGTCTAAATTTTTTTAAACAAAAAGGGACTAAATCTTTATTCAAATATGACTTATATCTAAATTGAGCTTCGATCTCTTTATCTTGGAGTTCGAATTTCCAATTTTTTTTTGCCCTAGATAGTATTTCTGATTCTGATGATAAAATGTAGGAATTATCCTCTGTTTTATTCATCTTAAAAAATACTAATGTGCGTGGGACTAAGGTTGCACCTTGATAAAATTGATTTTTATATTTACTATAAGAAATTTTTTGTAGTAGTTTTAATTGATAGACAGGAATTATAATTTTAGCTCCTTCTTTTTCAATTTTTAGGCTTGAATAATAAGTTTCCTCTTTTAAATTTAAATCTTCATCAAATAATTTTGCTTTTATGGGGTATTTTTCTTTAATATTATAAGATTCACTTTTTCCAATAAACTCTGCTTTCAAGCAGATATTTGGAACGTTAAAAATATTGGTTGAGGGAAAATCCCAAATTTCAATGTTATTGAATAGAGAAAATGACCTAAATTTGTAGCAATGATCTCCGTTTAATACACTTTTCGTGATAATCAGGAATATATTTCCCCCTTTTTTTAAAAAAAGGGTGACTGCATAAAAAAAAACAGAGGCGAGTTCAATATGGGTAATATAATGGCTTTGAGGCTTAATATCAAATCGTTCCGCTAAATCTCGAATTTTATTTTGATAATCCTTATTGTTTAAATCTTTATACGTGATCCAGGGGGGATTTCCAATTATTAAATCAAAATAATTATACAAGTTTTTGAGGTTATATCTCATTTGAGATTCGTATTGTTCGGGAAATAAGGAGTCAATGATATACATGTTTATGTTAGGAATTTGATCTTCACTGAAATTAAAATATTCTAAAAAGAGCAAGAGTGTATTTATCTTAGCCGTGAGCGTGGCAAGAGGATTCACGTCAAATCCATAGATATTGTTAATCGCTTCAAGCTTTTGATTTTTATTTTTTTCTTTATTATTAAGAATGTTAATGATAATATTTATCAAAAAATTACCTGAACCACAGGAGGGATCCAAGATTTTACTCCCAAATATATAAAAATCTTCTACCATCTTTTCTACAAGATGTGAAGGTGTATAAAATTCTCCAATTTTATGACGAGTATCGGCAAAAAATAATTCTTGATAAAAATCAATGAATAGATCCTCTTGTTGAAATAGTTTATTTTCAATCTCTTCGTAAATCATTGAGAATATTTTTTTCGAGAAATCAATCCAATAAAAAATATCAAATTCAAAAATATAGAATGCAACTAAATTGTTCGAGAGAGAATCCTCATATGCCTCATCTAAATCTATGTTTTGAATCAAGCTTAAACGAGTAATTAATAAAGATTTTAAAATCAAGGAAAAATAAGTGTGTTTGAAGAATAATTCTGTATCAAGCATGCCACCATAAATATTTTTATATGTTTTTATCCATTTATTAAAAGTAATTTCAAACTCTTCTTTTCGGGATGATTGGGCTTTTTTATTGAAATAGGTTCTTGATTTTTTGTAGATCTCTGAACTTAGTCCAAATATCAAACAAATGTTCTTTTTCGTGATCTTCTTATATACTACCATGATTATATCTTAATTCCAAATTAGCCCCGTTTTCAACACTTTAGATACTAGATCTTTTATCAAAGTCCCTTATTAATCAATTGACTCTAATTATCTATAATTAAGAAATGAAATACATTAAATTAACGCATGAAGGATGGGAGCATTAAACTAAAAATTTCTGCAATTTTTTTCAATTTCGATTTTGATTCTACTCTCGTTGCGATTAATATGGATCTCTCTAATTCTTTTCTATCTAATGACCCTCCAGAATAAACTGCTCTTTTGGTATTGAATACTAACATATATCTCACATTTGGGTTATTAATAACTTTTATTCCTGAAGTAGCTTTAATCTCATCATAATATTGCTGATATTCGGGTGTCAAACCCCCTCTATCATTTGTGATTAACAAGATAGAGATTCCTTTAGATGCTACTTTTTTTAATTCAGTCATATAAAATAGGTCAATTTTGGGAGATACAATTCTTATCTCTTCTTCTGTTTGACCGATTAATTCAATCAGTAAATCATTTAAAATATTTTTTTTTTCTTGAAAAACTCCAGAAGATTGTATGTTAATAGCTCCAACAAGGTTTAAAATTCTATCTTCAAGCTTTTGGACTTGTTCTTTTAACCTTCGATTTTCTAATCTTAATTCTATAATACGGTCCGACATGATTAAATATTTTAACTTTTTTTGTTTTTTAGATTATATAAATTATCTTATTTAATTATTTATGTCTTATATTTAAATCATTATAATATCTTCCATGGTGACCCAAATAGTATAAACGATGTGAGTATAGTCTCCTCATTCTTTTCAATGGTTTGTTTTGAATGATCTTTTGAAAGCGCTCTAAGTAGTGAAATACCCTGATTATTTTTATTGAGATAATAATGATAAAAATCCGCGATTATATTTCTTGCCTCATTAGTAAAAATAGGTAAGCTTCTGCTGATGATTCCTTTCAGGTTTTTTGAGCTAAAATATGAAAACAATTCTCCAAGAATTTTAACGTTATTATTGATTTTAATACCTTCAGTATCAAAAATTTGGGCATCAAAAAATAAAAAGGGGCGTATTTTTTTTGAATTTTTATTAATAGCTCTTGCTATTTCTTCGATTTTTATAATTTCTTTGTCC
>CAZRIR010000067.1:0-4062 GCA_964600195.1 uncultured archaeon
ACAGTATCAACGGATTATGATATCTCTGACAAGCTATATTTTGAAGAACTAAGTGGAGAACGGGTTTTAGACATCTGTGAATTAGAGAATGCTTATGGAGTTATAGTGTCTGCTGGGGGACAAATTGCAAATAATCTAGCGGCAAAATTTTCGAAATATTCCGAATTTTTTGGAAAAGCAGGGTTAAATATTCTCGGAACTCACGGTACCAGAATAGATATGGCTGAAGATCGTGCTAAATTCAGTGGTTTATTGGATCAACTCGGTATCAACCAACCAAAATGGGCTGCTTTAGTAAACAAAGAAAAAGCATTAGAGTTTGCACGATCCGTGGAATATCCTGTTTTAATACGACCGTCTTATGTCCTAAGTGGAGCTGCAATGAGGGTTTCCTATGATGAGCACACTCTAAAAGACACACTAGACCTAGCAGCAGCCGTTTCAAATGAATATCCTGTCGTTATTACTAAGTTCTTTACTAATGCAAGGGAAATAGAATGTGACGGAGTATGTGATGGTGAGAATGTATTTATTGGTGCAATAGTAGAACACATTGAAAATGCAGGAATCCATAGTGGTGATGCCACGATGGCAATCCCTCCCCAGACAATTCCTGGAGAAATTATAAGGAAGATTGAAGAAAATACTAAGAAAATAGCAATTGCCTTGAAAATTGTTGGACCATTTAATGTTCAATACTTGGTAAAAAATAATGATGTCTATGTAATTGAATGTAATTTACGTTCCAGCCGTAGCATGCCATACGTGTCCAAGACACGAGGTGTTAATTTAATGAGGTTAGCGGCAGAGGTAATGATGGGAAATAAAATTCCTAAATATTTGATGGATTTACCTTATGGTGATTATGTTGGAATTAAAGCGCCAATGTTTTCTTTTATGAGACTGGACAAAGCTGATCCCGTCCTTTCAGTTGAGATGAGTTCTACTGGTGAAATTGGCGTTTTAAGTGATGACTTTCCTACTGCCTTGATAGAAGCCCTTGAAGCCACAGAAATGAATATTCCCGTTAATGGTGGTAATGTGCTCATTTCTGTAGGTGGAGAAGAACTTAAAAAACAAATGATTCCATTGGCTCAAAAATTAAAAGATATGGGTTTTAAGATTTTTGCAACAGAGGATACGGGAAAAGTTTTAAAAGAAAATGGAATTTTTGCTGTGAAATTATATAAAATTCATGAATATGGGCAAGAACCGAATATTATGGGGTGTTTACAAAATGGTGCCATCGACTTGGTTATCAATATTCCTTTTCCCACTACTGTCGAAGAAAAATTTAGGACGATATTAGAAGATGAATACAAGATACGTAGAATGGCAGTTGATTTCAATCTTCCTGTGATTATTAATCTTGAATTAGCACGAGCGGTTGTCGAAGCAATCGAAATTGTGAGGAAAAAACCTCTCTCAATTAAATCCTTAAATGAATATCATAATTCTCTAAAAGAAGTATATTGGTAATGCACTTTTTCTAACTTGTTTATGTTTAATGGGAATTCTTTCCCATTTTGGACATAATCTTTAAATTCAAGCTAATGTCATTATATATTAATGATCACTTCTATTCATAATACTCAAAAAAAATCTTCTGTGGTAAATGGACATGCAGACGCTTTAATAGCGGCAGCAATCGCAGCAGCAGTAGCAGTATTATAATAAAACAAGATCGCTACTCCTTCTAATCTCTTTTTCTATTCTCTATTGAATGACATTGGGATGGTATCTTGTTTAAACGTGAGTTTAAATTAGAAGAGATCATTGATGGGCTGCGGTTTTTACAAGGGATCATAAAATTTATATTAAAAATAAAAAAAAGAGGTTAAAAAAAGAATGCAAATAAATAGTAAAGAAATAGATTTTTATAATCTAGGATTTGGTTTCATAGAAACTAATGAGATGTATATATCAGACTATAAAAATGGTAATTGGGATGAAGGAAGATTACTCCCTTTAGGAATGATTCAGCTTTCACCCGCTGCTGGGATCTTAAATTATGGTCAAGGAATATTTGAAGGGTTAAAAGCGTTAAGAGCAAAAAATGGAAAAATCACTCTATTTCGACCAGAGGAAAATGCAAAAAGATTCAACAAGAGTGCTGAAAGACTTCTCATGCCAACTATAGATATTAGAAAGTTCGTGAAGAATATTGAAATAGTAGTCAAGGCTAACGAAGAATTTATACCTCCTTATGAAAGTGGTGGGTCATTATACATCAGACCTTTAATGATAGGGAGTGGACCTATTCTTGGTATAGCACCCGCAGAAGAATATAAATTTATAATCTTTAGTTCTCCAGTTGGTCCCTACTTTCCAAATGGATTTAGTGCTATCGATTTAGAAATAAGTAAAATATACACGCGTGCAAGTCATGGGGGTACTGGTTTTTCAAAAACATGTAGTAATTATGCAGGGACAATGAAGCCTGCTAAAGAGGCTAAATCACGTGGTTTTTCTCAGGTGCTTTATCTTGACTCTATTCACAGGAAATACATCAACGAAGTGGGAGCCGCAAATTTTTGTGCAGTCATCAATAATAAGTTAATTACTCCTGAATTAGATGGTACAATTTTAGAGGGAATAACATTGAAATCTGTCTTAGAACTTGCTGAAAAAAAACTTGCACTAAAAATAGAGGAAAGAAAAGTTTCTTACAAGGAATTATTCAAGAAATCTTGTACAGAATGCTTTTGCACGGGTACTGCCGCTGTTATAACTCCAATTGGATCTGTCCATGTCGAAGGAACAAAAAAAATATTTAATGATAACCAACCAGGAGAAATTACTACAAAATTATATAATCTCCTGATTGGAATTCAAAAATTAAATCTAAAAGACGAATTTAATTGGATTCATGAGGTTGTTTAATTCATTTTTTTTTTCTTTTTTTTACCAATCATTTTTATATAATTATCTTCTTCAGAATATTATAATAAAATTGATTTTTCATGGAGCAAAATATTTAAAATGACAAAATTCAAACTCTGCATATTTGGTGATTCAGGTGTTGGAAAGACAAGTTATTGTAAAAAATATTTAACTAACGTCTTCAATAAAGATGAAAAAATGACAATAGGTACTGATTTACACACGACTTCACTTGAAGTTGAGGGAAAAACGGTCGGACTCCAGATTTGGGATTTCGCAGGAGAGGACCATTACAAAATTCTCTTTCCAAGTTTCGTACAAGATGCTAAGGGTGGCCTTTACATGTTTGATACAACAGATATGAAAAGCTTAGATAAAATCGATGAATGGTTAGATTTTTTCAAAAACTCGGATAATATAGAAGAATTAATGGCACCAATTATAATGGTTGGAACAAAAATTGACTTGGAAGATCAACGGGAGGTTGAAGCGGATGAGGCTATAGAATTGGCAAAAAAAAAAAAATTACTCGGTTATATTGAATGTTCTTCAAAGACAGGTGAAAATGTAAAGGTCATTATTGAATCAATAACGAAACTCATGATGAAAAATGTTAATATGTTATAATTTCGTTCTCATTCCTAAAAGTTTAAAAAATAAGGAAAAAATAAAAAATCAATTGATAATTAAAGAATAGAGTCCTTGAATTCTTTATAAAAATCAAATAGATCTAATTTACCCCGATATTATCATTCCTTGGTCATAAAAGTCGGTCATTCGGGATTCCATGACAACAAAGGTTTCATTTGAATTGTATAGTTTATCTAAATCATCTTTGATGTCATCCATGAGTTGTGATCTCTTGAATTTATAGGTCGGAGTTATGTATCTATCCTCATCAAAAACTTTCGATGAGAGCAAAAATTTCTTTGGTCGCATGTAGTCTGCAGTATCTTTCAGGAATTTTTTTATTTCTTGTTCTAAAACTGATTGAATTTCTTTATTCCTGATGATATCACTCCAAGAATCATAGGCGATTCCATGTTCATCGGCATATTTTTTGAGAGGTTCTTGATAAGGAACGATAATTGCTGTCAAATATTTCCGAGAATCATCTCCTGTCAGGATAAATTGTCCGATGATTCGAGATGCAGGAGTTACCAAGTTTTCCACGGCAGC
>CAZRIR010000067.1:4162-9067 GCA_964600195.1 uncultured archaeon
CCTATTGACCCAATTTTATCATATTCATTCACTTTCTTGTAAAAACCAGGTCTAAAATCGGAATTATATTCAGACCGTAATAAATGGGTGACTGGACTTGCTTCAGTTAATCCATAACCTTCTGCCATTAAAAATCCAAGGGTATTGAAAAAATACATTACTTCCTTAGAAAGTTTGGCAGATCCACTTATCATTCCTTTCCAGCGACCTCCAATCTTCTTTTTGATAACTCTACCAACCAATTTTGCAGTAAAATTTTGCCTCAATTTTACTTTAAATGGTATTTTTTCACCGGCTTCCCATAACTGAAAGAATTTTCTTCCATTTTCTATAACTTCATTTACTAAATTTTGTATCATTTTTGGATAGGTTGCAACCTCATCTTGAATGATATTATATATCTTTTGATAAAGATAAGGAATGCCGCACATGAAAGTTGGCCGGTATTCTTCAAAGGCTTTCCTGATTAGATCTGGATCGTATTCATCAACAAGATTCATCGCTGCCCCCATTAATATTGGGCTATATTCATCCACTAACCTTCCAAATGAATGAGAATAAGGCATTATACAACAAAGATTTTGTTCCCAAGGTTTTTCTCCTTTTATACTGGTTATAACCACTGATGCGCCCATGATGGCATCTGAAAGAAAATTCCTATGGGTTAGCATAACCCCTTTTGGAATTCCCGTGGTTCCTGAAGTATAGATGAGACTTGCCAGTTCGGTTTCACTAACTCGTGCAATTGAATTTTCTATTGAAGCAGGATGATCGATTACATAATCTAATCCTTTTTGAATTAAATCCTTAAAATTAAAGACGTTATCTTTATATAAGGATTTATCTACTATATCAACTACAATAATATTTTTTACAGTGGGTATTTCATTTTCGATTGAAAGAACTTTTTTAAGATTTTCCTCGCTATCTACTAAAATAGCTTTGCTTTCTGAATCGTTTAATATATATTTCATTTCCTTAGGTTTTAAAGACGGATATATTGCAACTGATGCGGCTCCTAATGATTGAATTGCCAAATCAGTTATTGTCCAATAAGGCGATGTTTTAGAACAAATTGCAATATGATCACCTTGTTTTAAACCGATTGATCGCAATCCATGAAAAGTATTAGTAATGTGATATCCAAGTTCTTCATAAGTCAGCATTCTAATGTTCATGTTATCATCAAACCATCTTATACATGGTCTATTCTTGAATTTTTTTATTGAATAAAATGCCATTTCTGCGAGGTTGTTAAATCGTCTTGATGGTAAATATTTGCTCCATTTTCTTGGATTTCTTGCTTTCGATGGTCTTTCGATAGGGGCCATCTTCCCCTTATACATAGCTTTTTTTTCAGCTTGTCTATATTCTAGTTTAGTTGTCATTTTAAAACATTTCGTTCGGTTTTTTATTAATTTATTTTTTAATTAAAGTTACACTTCAACTACTATATAAATGGATATTTTTTTCCATTTTTTTTTTTTTTTTTGAGTATTTCTTGGAACTTTTTGCGTTTTATTTATAATTAATTATATTATTCATGGTATATCTTTATAAAAGCTCTCCTTTTCTCTCATCTAGTCATATTTAAAGTTTACTATTTTTATAAATTGAACTAAATTGATATAGATCAGAAATTGGAGAATAATATCTTAGAATTTACCATGATTCATCTCACATTTATGATTTCTATAACTGAAAAATGATTTTTTTTTTAGAGATTCACCTGAATACCAAATTTTCAATAATATAACTAATTAGTCATTAAGCATTTATGATCCCTTATAAAATGATCTGGGAAATTTGTGAAATATTCATCTTTCATTATCCAAAATAAACAAATATTTTTAATGCTAAAGAGCAGAATTATTCTTTAGGTAGTTCAAAATACTTGTTTCGCTTCATTTTTTATTAGATGTTATTTTAGAAAAGAGATTCTAATTTATTCGTAAATTTTATTGAGAATTTTATCAAAAAAAATGCAATAACTTAATATATTCTAAATTTCCACTATTAATATAACAGTTTTAGGATCTTAATAGTAGATTTTTTTCATGATACGCAAATTTTTACTAATCTCAGAAGGAGGTCTTCTTAATTTTTACCTCAATCAAGATGATATAAAAATTGATGGGGACTTGCTCTCAGGTTTCTGCAAGGCATTATATGATATTTCTCTAGAATTGACTTTTCCCTTACAAACGGTTGGTTTCAAAGAAAACAAGATGATTGTCGAAGATATCAAACATTCTAAAGAAACTACCCTGCTTTTAGCAATGATTTTTGATGAATATCACATTGAAGAAGGAATTAAAAATAAAATACATTATGTTTATGATCAATTTTTCAAGAATATAGATTTTTATCAGGAATATCGTAACCTAAAAAATGAAATTTTAGACAAGAAAATAACTTCAATAATAAACGATATTCCCTTGAAAAATTTGATCGAAAATAACTTGGATGTAATCAAGGAGTTGTTAGATCCCATACTTCTACAAAGGGAAAATAATATTGAAGCATATTCACTCAACAGTTCAAACAATAATATCCTCTATTGCAATGGCACATACCAATTATTAAGGTACAGGGACGTGAAAAATGTAAGAGACATCATTCAAGAGTATTTATCCTTGTTGAAACAGGAAAAAATACCTCATGGGGATAAATTTATTGGATTAGATTTACCTGAAGGCCTAGACCTTGAAGATTATATTAACACGGGATATAAAACGCTTGGAGTCGTCATAAACACCAGTATTAACCTTAAGCAGGAGCCAAAGAATGAATTATTGCTCTATTTTTTTGGAAAAAACACGCTCATGAGGTCATGTGTTTTAGACATTGAACATGAATTAAGAAATGGATTCATGGAATGTTAAAGAACGTAATTTTTATTATATGATTAGCATCTGGATTATTATTTCATTCCATTATATTGAATGAATATTATTTTTTATATTTCAAGTAGGATCAATTAAGAACACATATACGATTAATATAGAAAATTCAATTCATTAGCAAAATTTTTATTTAGACTTAAAATTTTAAATTTGTTCTAAAAATAAAAGAGTAATAGATCACAAATCTCCAATATGCTTTTAAATATGATTATGAGTGTTATGAAAATGGTTAATTTTTCTTAAAAAGTTTAAAAAATTAAGGTTAAATTATTTGACCACAGTAATTACCACCAAAAGGTCTTTTTGAGATGGGTTTAATCACTTTAAAGGGTTTTTCATAAACCTTCTTTTGGGGAATATTAAAAATCTGACAAAACTCCTCAATGAATGGTTTTATATCAGCAATTGTTTCTTCACTTATTTCAAATAATTTCGCTCCTATTCCAAGCCTACCCTCTAGGTCTTCTTCTGTCCTTAAAATGATCTTACCTCGATGAATTCCCGTGCCCAACTCATTTCCACATATTGGATGACAATTTTCAACGATTTCTCCATCATCATTGAATTTTAATCCGAGTGCTATTATTAACCCTCCTGCCATGTATTCACCTAAGAAGTCTTTTGCCGTTCCTCCTATGATGATGACGGGGAATTTATGTTCATATTCCTTGATGTGAATTCCCACTCTGTATCCAACATCCTTTTTGATATAAATCTTTCCACCTCTCGCCGATAATCCTATGACATCCCCCCCCTCTCCGTGAACGATGATTTGTCCATCATTCATTGTGTTTCCTGCTTGATCCTCGCAATTTCCATTCACGACAATTTTTGGGCCATCCATGAATATTCCTAAATCATTTCCAGGAAGGCCATTGATTTCCACCTCAAGATTTCCTTGTAGGGAAGCTGCAATGAACCTTTGACCACATACATCCTCTAAAATAATCTTATTTGGCTTTTTTTTTATGACCTTATGGATTTGTTCATTGAGTTCTTTGTACGTGAGAGGTCTATTATTCGGAGCAGCATTTATTTTAACTATATTATTTTCAACCATCATATTTCACCTCGATTATATTTATTCTCCTGCATGTTTTACTCCTAAAATTTCAGCTATTTTTGGATTTGGGCCTATGTATCGTAATCTATCCCGATTTGAACGTAATGATTCAACGGAATCGATTCCCATCGCTCCCAATACTTCTTTTAATTCTTCATTCCATGAGTGGAACAAGTTGATGATTCTATTTCGAGCAACATCAATATCGAGCCGTTTCACGAGATATTCTTGTTGCGTTGCAATACCCCATGAACACAAGCCTCTAAAGCATTGCTGGCATACTCGACACCCCATTGCAATGAGAACGGGCATGCTACACATGGCAACATCCGCTCCTAAGGCAATTGCTTTTATTAAATCTGCAGAATATCTTATCGAACCCCCTGCCACTAAAGTTATCTCATCTCTTAAATTTTCTTGTCGTAATCGTTCATCAACAGCAGCAATTGCTAGCTCAATGGGAATCCCGGCATGATCTCTTATAATTCTTGGGGCGGCACCAGTACCTCCTCTAAAACCATCCAATGTAAGGAAATCTGCTCCACCCCGAACGATTCCGACAGCAATAGGTGCTGAGTTATGAACTGCTGCTATTTTTACTCCAATTGGTACTTTATATCGTGTAGCCTCTTTCAGGGCAGCAATTAATTGGGCGAGATCTTCGATGGAATAAATATCATGATGTGGATAAGGAGATAATGCATCACTTCCTTTAGGAATCATCCTTGTTTGAGATATGAGACTATTAACTTTTTCTCCAGGAAGATGACCTCCATGTCCGGGTTTTGCTCCTTGACCGATTTTAATCTCAATTCCTGCAGCGTTATGAAGGTAGTTAATATCAACCCCAAACCTTCCCGATGCAACTTCTGTAATGATGTTTGATCCATATTCATAGAAATCGGGATGTAATCCCCCTTCTCCAGAACCTGCTAA
>CAZRIR010000068.1:0-9050 GCA_964600195.1 uncultured archaeon
TTGCTTTTGAACGAGACATTACTCTTCCCGCGCCATGAGCCGTTGAACCAAAAGTGAGATCCATAGCTTTTGGCTTTCCAACACACAAATACGATGAAGAACCCATTGTTCCTGGGATTAATACTGGTTGGCCTATATTTTTATAGTCTGAGGGTACTTTGGGATGTTCTGGAGGGAATGCTCTCGTGGCACCTTTTCTATGTATGTTTAATGTTCTTTTTTTCCCATCAACTTCATGTTCTTCAATTTTTAATATATTATGGCATACTCCATAAATCAATTTTAGATCCATATCATCAATATCTTTCTTAAATACATCTTGAAAGGATTCTCTTATCCAATGAGTTATTAATTGACGATTTGAAAAACCAAAATTCGCAGCACAAGCCATTTGACCTAAATAATTCTTAGCCTCAGGAGTATCTGCTGGAACGCAAGCAAGTTCTCTATCAGGTACTTTAATCTTATATTCTTTCATGGCCCTTTCAATATTCCTTATAGAATCAGTACATACTTGATGGCCGAGAGCTCTACTTCCTGTATGAACCATCACCATTATTTGATTAATGTCCTGAATGCCTAATTTCTGAGCTATTTCTTTATTGTAAATTTCTTTTACTTTTTGGATTTCAAGAAAATGATTTCCACTTCCTAAAGAACCCAATTGTTTGATTGCGCGCTGTTTTGCTTTCTTTGAAACAAGCTCAGCATTGGCATCTTTTAAATGGCCATTCTCTTCACAATGATATAGGTCTTCCTCAATCGCATATCCATTATCAAAAGCCCAATTCAAGCCATTATTTAGTACATTATCTAATTCACTATAAGATAAAGATAATTTCCCTTTAGATCCAAGTCCTGAAGGGATATTATTGTAAATTGAATCTAACAATATTGGAAGTGTTTTTTCAATATCGTTCTTAAAGAAATTAGTTCGTAATAATCTTACTCCACAATTGATATCATACCCAACTCCTCCAGGAGATATCATCCCCGTATCAGCATCCGTCCCGGCAACACCTCCTATGCAGAAACCATACCCTTGATGTGCATCTGAAAGTGCAATTGCATGTTTTTCAATTCCAGGTAAACACGCGACATTACTGATTTGATCTAAAGTCCGATCTAATTTAATTTTATCAAAAATATAGTCATTTGCATAAATATGAACGGGAACCCGCATCTGAAATTTTTCAATCTTACCTTGAACTCTTCCCATCAATGTCATGGGGGGTATTTCAAATATATTATCTGCAATCTTTTTTACATTCATCATCATTCAAGATAATTATCTAATTTTCATAAATTTTTTTATTAAACATCGTAGGACTTAGTTTGAATTAAAAATGAAAATTATAATCAAACCAATAATTTTGATTCAAATTTTTTCAAAAAAATAAGCTGAGTGTTATTTAATATCAATAAATTTTAGCAATTCTAATCGATCCAATTCATCGATTATACCTTGAACTTTTGCAACTGGAATTCCAGATTCTTCAGCAATTTCGCTGATCGTGTGAAATCCATCTGCCAAATGAGCAATTTCATATTGTTCTTTATCTAAATATCCCTGAGTTATGACTTGTGTTGGTAATCGTTTGGTTGTCCAATCAGGTTTTTTATCACTTACCTGCTGCAAATCTTCAGCAGAAAGGATTATACCTTTTTTTGAGAGTTTAGTTTGACTTTTTGTAAAATCTTTTTTGTATATTTTCAATATCGGGATTTTAAGAGGAATTTCCGCAATTTTTCCATTTTTTAAGCTTTTATCAATAATTTCATCAAATCCTTTAAACACACGGACATCACCTGCCCAATCGTTTAAACTATCACCAAACTTTTCTACAAACTTGTCTATTATATTTGTTAAAGCTTTATGGGTTATTTTACTATCATCATTTTTATCTGCAGCAGCTGTAATTAATACTCCTTCTTTAAAAACCAGCATTAAATAGAAAACTTGCATATCTATAACTTTAAGTTCACCAGAACCCTTGGAAAACTCGACACTGAAATCTTTTAACGCGGTTAAGAAACCACTTACTAAATCTTGATTAAATTCTATACTCCCATACTTTCGATGTATTAAGCAAATACCTGTAAGTTGATGTATTAAATAAACATTATGTAGTATTTTCTACACCTCAATACTATCTTTTTTTGTTTAAGCTAATTGTTATAATTATCATATAATTATTACTATATAAAATTATTTTACAATTTTTAATCTAAATAAGAATTCTTAAAAGATAATGAAAGGCTTAAGGAAGGATAATTTTTTCATCCTTAGGTTTATTTAAATCAGAGAGATTTCTTGTTTGTATATTTAAATAGCCTGATAACGGAAATTTTTATATTCTTTTGTTAAAATTATCTTATAAAAAAAATAAGTTTAATTTTTAGAAAGAACTTTTCTTGATGATTAAACTATAATTAAAGATAATTAGGAATTAAAATGTGTGAATATGTTTTTTATGTCACTGCCGGAAGTAATGAAGAAGCAAGGAATATTGGATCAATATTAGTCGAAGAAAAGTTAGCAGCATGTGTTAATATTATAAATAATATACATTCGATTTACAAATGGAAGGGAAAAATAGAATATGATACAGAAAACCTTCTTATTATAAAAACTACAGGAGAAAAATCTAATGATCTTATTGGGAAAATTCGAGAAATTCATAGTTATGAAAATCCTGAATGCATAGGTTTGAAAATTGAAGGAGGCTCTGATGAATATTTGAATTGGATAAGAAACGTATTAACTTAAATCATCGGGGTATAAAGCTCTAAATGTTGTTATTTGAAATCTTTAAAATTGATTGGTTATTTATTGATACTGTTATTATAATTTTCTTACTTTCTATTTTTTTGATTGTAAAATTATTTAAATTAAAATTAAGATGGAGATGTACATTTTCAAATATGTCCTTATCAAAAACAATGATTAAAAACACTAATTCTCATGGCAAAAAAAGCCTCTATTCTATTAAAAAAATAAATGTTGTACGAAATATGGATGTAAAGGATTTCGTTCATCCAATAATTGGAATCATCGCTTTCTCGTCAAATCAATGTTCAAAATTAAATCGTCTCATTATAAGAGGAATTTCTAGCTATGGTTTTGATGTAGTCAATTTAAAAATAAGATTTAAGCATATTCAATATGATCTTCATGAAGAAAAAATCCAATATCACATCAAGGAGCTCATTAATTCACTCAATATGAGGCTTCAAACGAATGGTATTATAATAAATTCTTTTTTGATGTTATATAACACAAAATCAAATCCTCTTGCTCTAAAGATTTTTCTTGAAGATAAAAATAATCTAATGATATTTATTAATCCAGATTTAACTAAATTTTATAGAAAAACAATTTTAAGATTTTTATTTGATGAAGAAGTTAATCAAAAATGTTTAATTATTTTCAGTAAGAATAAATTATCTGTATTCAGCAATAAAAATTTGAAAAAATTCCTAAAACTAATGCCTGATTACGAGAAGAGAAATTTAAATGTAAAGATAATTGAAAATAGCCGAAAATCATTTAAATACTATGAAACAATACTTTTAGGAAAAATTATTGAATTTATAGATTCATATATGTAAAACATCCCCCTTTTTTAAAAAATGAAGAAAGGAAGCATTTTAAGAGAACATCAACAAACGGTTATCTATACCGAAAATGATTGGAATTTATTACACTTCAAGAGGAAAAGAGCCATTGAGTTATTAAAAATGTTCCAAGCTTTCAATGCTTATATTTATGGAAGTATTGCTCGAGGAAATGTTCACTCTGAAAGTGATATTGATATAATACTGTTGAATAAAATACCATCATTTCAAATAGAATTGATTTTAGAAAAAAATGGATTTTCTAATCTTTATAGAGAAATCATTATTGCAACACCTCAAGATTCAATTCGACTATATATCCATTTGAATGAGTTAGAATGCATTACTTTACCAATAACCGATTTAAACAAAAATAATCTTCAATTTTATGACTTTGGAGGTAAAGTCAATCTAATGCAATTAAAGGATGACATTAGAGTGCCTGGAATTGATAAACGATTAGTCTTGATAAAACCAATCCCTCAAGGTCATGAAGAATTATCAGTAATCAATAATGAACCTATTGCCGCAAAAGAAATAGGGATTAATATTGAGTATTTATATGAAAGAAAGAACGTCCTATTAAGAAGAGAACAGCATGGTAGAACTGGTGTCTTTTTTAAGAGAATATTGGATATTAACGAATCTATCGAAGAAGTTATTAGGAAATTAGCCACAAAACACACAATAATTAGAAAAAAACTGTATAAAAGATGAAAAAAAGGATTATTGAATCGAAAGAGAAAACATTCTATATAAAAAGCAGGGGAATTCCTAAAGGGTGTAAATTATGTTTAAAAGGAGCAAAAACTGTATTATTTCTTAATGGTATTTGTCAATTACCCGCTCATTGCTCTTGGTATTGCCCAATTTCTGAAGAAAGGAAAGGTAGAAAAATAAGCTATGTTAATGAGATTAGAATAAATGATAAAAGAGCTCTCCTCGAAGAAATTAACAAGTGTAAAGCAAAAGGGATGAGCATTACTGGAGGGGAACCTCTTTTTGAATTAAATATTAACCAAACTCTTGAATACATTAAATTTATTAAAAATCATAAAGGAAATAAATTTCATGTTCATCTTTATACCAATGGAATTAATTTTAATGAAAGAATTGCAGAAGCACTTGCAAATGCAGGATTGGATGAAATTCGTTTTAATCCCCCTAAAAATAAGTGGTCAAATATTAAATTGGCATTAGATCGGGGAATGAAAGTGGGGGCAGAAGTTCCAGTTATTCCAGAAGCGAATTATTTAGATGAGATTGAAGAATTAATTTTTTATCTGGACGAAATAGGTGCACATTTTATAAATCTGAATGAATTTGAATATTGTTTTCCAAATAGTCTGGATTTAAGGAAGAAAGGATTTAAATTGAAGGAAGGGACAATTGCATCTGTCGAAAATAGTTCGATATTTGCGAAAGACATAATAAAAAAAATTGGACCAAAAGTATCGATTAAATTACATTACTGTTCAATAATTGCAAAAGATTATTTCCAACTCAAAAATAGATATTATAGACGTGCATATTCAATTAAGCGTCCTTATGAAGATGTTACTGATGAGGGATTGTTAATTTTTGCAGAAATTAAGGGAAATATTGAACCAATTGGAATTTTTTATGACATTCTCAAAAGTAAATACAAGCTTGAACCTCCTCTAATTCGTTTAATGAAAAATAAAATACACTTACCAGTAAAAGTAACACTAAATGAAGATTTTATATCTAAATTGGAGAATCTCACGTTAGATTGCAATATCATCGAAACAATACCATTCAGAGATGATGAATATAGACAAATAACAGAATCAACACCGATAAGAGTATTTATGAGAGAAATTATTCAAAAATAAATTAGTAAATTTGATTTTTAAAAAAATAAATCTTTTAAAATCATATAATTTCTGAAAATTTCGTAATCCCGAAAATTTATATAAAAATTACTTTATTATTTTTTCAAAAAATATTATTTGATTGCAATCTGATAATTAAAAATTAAAGGTGTAGAATATATGGCTCCAGTAGATAAAGAATTAGCTGAAGAAATTAAGAAGGGTGTATCTCTAGAAAAGGTTGATGAGGCGGATTTAAAGAAGAGAGAAGAAGAAAAAGAAAAACGAAGGCAAGAACTAGAAAAAGTTCGAGAAGCTTTAGGAGATAAATAACCCCATATTATTTGTTAAAGTAAATTAATTTTTTTTAAATTTAATCTTTTTTTAATATAATTTTTCTTTTCTTATTTATTATATAATGCATAATGTTATAATATTTAAATAAAAAAATTATGAGATAGAATCATTCTTTGAAAATATTTGATTCAGATAAAAAAAAAGGAGAAGTCACTTTAAAAACAGAAAATCTCAATGATCTATGGACTCTTTATAATGTAATTTCAAAAGATGATCACATTACTGCTCGAACAAATAGGAGAGTAATAATAAAAGAAGGGACTCAGGGAACTCGTAAACAAATGAGACTTACATTAAAAGTTGAAAATGTCGCATTTCATGAATTTTCAAATAGATTACGAATAAAAGGAACTATTATAGAGGGTCCAGATGATTTAGTTAGTTTTGGTACATACCATACTTTCAACATAGAACCTGGTCAAAAAATTAAAATTGTTAAAGACCAGTGGTTAAAAAATGAATTATCAAGGTTGAAAAAATCATCCAAATTTGAATCGAATTTTGTAATGATAATTATAGCCATTGAGACCGGTCTTGCAACAATTTCTTTAATAACGAATTTCAGCCATAAACATATTTCTACAATAAAAAAAAATATTCCTGGAAAAAGATATGAACAAAGTCATCGAAATAAAGCATATAAAGAATTTTTTTCTGATGTAAAGAGAGTGCTTGAAGAGAATCTTAAAAATATTGAAGTCAATCTCATATTAATTTGTGGTCCAGGAAATACAAGAGACTTGTTCATTAAATATTTAAAAGATACGGGAGCTCCTTCATATCTTTCAAAAATAAAAAATATTCACGCAAGCTCAGGCACCGAAAGTGCTATATTAGAGTCATTAAAATCGAAAGAATTAACAGAACTAAAGGAAAAAGTTAAAATTATTCAAGAAACGGAAAGAATTCAGGAACTTTTCAAGCTTTTAAGCACAGATGATGAATTGATTCGAATCGGATTGGAAGAAATATCTATTTCTGCTGAAAAAGGCTCAATTAAAGAATTATTTCTTGCGGATACTTTAATAAGGGGAACTTCAAAGGATTTCAAACTCAAAATTGAAAATGTAATTAATGATGTAGAATACGCGGGAGGTGAAATTCACATATTAAATAGTGAACAACCTACTGGTAGGCAAATCATCGATTTAGGTTCTATAATTGCCATTTTACGATATAAAGAATGAATATAAAAAATGACCCCTAATGTAATTAAAGTCGATCATAATTCTGATATTCCATTATTTGGAGTTGATTTTATCGGAATTATTGATCGTGGGACAAATATCATCGAAATTAAGCCCTCAACATCATGTAATTTAAAATGTAAGTATTGTTTTGTAAATTCCGGTGATTATGAATCTGATTTTATAGTAGATTCCAAATTTTTAGTTGAAAGAATAAAATATGTTGTTGATATAAAGGGTGCTAATGATATTGAAATTCACATCGCACCTTATGGTGAAATTTTGTTATACAAGGATATTTTTGAGTTGATACAAGCACTTTGGAAAATTCCTGGCATAAAAACAATTTCAATGCAATCAAATGGTTTATTACTAAATGGTGAAATTATCAATAAGTTAAATCATGTAGGACTATCAAGAATAAATATAAGTTTAAACACCTTGAATGAAGAAATGGCCAACTATTTGTGTAATTCATCACATTATGACATGGATAAACTCCTGAACAATATAGAGATTCTTTTAAAATCAAATATTGATGTCTTAATAGCGCCTGTATGGTTTCCTGGAGAAAATGATTCCGATATTGAGGATATTATCAAAATGATTCTAAATTATAGAAAAAGGGGTTATTCAGAAAAAAAAATACAGATTGGCATTCAAAAGTATTTAATCTATAAAACTGGGAGAAAATTAAAAAAAATAAGACCTAAATCCTGGAATTATTTTTATAAACAGCTATCCCGTCTTGAAAAAAAATATCAAATCAAATTAAAACTCGGACCTCACGATTTTGGAATTCATAAGAGAAAGTTAACTTCAATATTGAGGTTTAACAAAGGAGATTTACTGAAAGTAACAATCGTATCAAAAGGTCGTTGGAGAAATGAATATATCGGAAAAATCTCAGAGATATATGGGATTAAAGTGCTTATTAAAGACCCTTTAATAGCTAAAGATAGCATTATTGGAACGCAGTTGACTGTAAGAATTTTAAAAGCAAATTACAAGGATAATATCATAGCGGCAATTTTTCCAATATAAAAAATTGGGATTAAAACAAAGTTTAAAAGGAAATGTTGTGTTGAAGTTATACAAAATCATATTGATTTACTAAAAACTTTATTCTAAAATATTGAAGGTTATATGTCATGAGTCCAATTATAACACATGAAGATGAGCTGGAATTAGCAAAAATGGAAAAAGAATTAGTTTCTAAGCTTAAAAAGCTAGCAAGTGTCCAAGAATCTTTACTTTCATCCCAAAAGAAATATATAGATGATGTATCTAAGGTTATTATTACAAGAAAAAACGTGAATAGATCCATGAGGGATGTTCTTAAACAAATGCAAACACTTGCGAGAGAGAAAAGATCGAATATTAAAGATGAAGAAGTTAATCTCCTTGACGATTTAGTCCATAAAAATGATGGTTATATTGAAGCATTAGACGCTTATTTAGAAGCTCATAAAGACGTTGTCATAAAAAAAGAATATTTCATTGTTAAAAAAAGGGAATTTGCAGATGCTTTAGGAGAAGTTGCCGGAAGGAGATCCGGGATAATTAAAAAGGCATTAAAAGTAGAAAAAGCAAAGAATAAGTTAATTGAAGGAGATAAATTAAATTTACTTGACCAGGAACTTAATGACGTTCAAAGAGATTTCGACCGAGCGAGAGATGTATTTTTAAAACATGCCGAACAGTTCTTAGAAGTAAGGGATGAACTTAATGAACTCTGGAAAAAAGTTAAAATATCAGAATTTAGTTAGAATCTTATCATCTATTTTTTATTCTCTAATCTTTTAATGATATAATTCTCTAACAAAAAAGTTGACTTTTTATAGGGTTATTTGAAATAGAGGAAAAACAAAAGATTCTCTTATAAAACCTGAGATCTACATAAAGCAATAGTATTAACTCACCTATTATTATTATTCTTTATTACCAATGAAATACTATCTGCTATCTTATATAAATTTCCATAACACGAACAAGAAGTTATTCAACTTAAATTTATTAATTAATAGATCATATATTAAATAGAATAATTTGT
>CAZRIR010000069.1:0-9048 GCA_964600195.1 uncultured archaeon
ATCATTCTTTTCCATGGTATCAATAATACCCGACATTGTAGAACGAGAACATCTTGCTAAATTTGCCAAGTATTTGAGAGGTAAACCATCCTCATACCATAAAATCCTCAATACAAAAAATTGAGGTGGAGTAATGTTTCTTCTATCAATCTTTGGTCGTTCCTGTAATAGTCGACGTTCGATATGATCAAATTGTTTATCTATTTTTTTTATTAAATAGAATAATTCCATGAACAAATTTTCTATTTTCTGATCACGTGTATTTTTAAAAAACATGTGTAATCGTTAATTCGTTTCCTTACTAAATTAAAGATCATGCATAATAATAAAACTAGCGATTTTTTAAAAATATGAATTCAAAATTGAAACTTTTTGGAGGGAAATTCTGGATTATCATATTCAATGTAATTCAGATAATCTGAAATATATTTTTCTAAATCTTTCAGATCAGGGGTAGTCCCCGTTCTGACAAATATTGCGGTCAATGAATTTCCTAAAAGAATCGATTCTGCAGGATTTAATCCACAACTTAATCCAACTACAACGCCTGAATGGAAATGATCTCCCGCTCCAGTAGTATATTGTGGTTTAGAAGTATATCCTTCGGTGACCCAATAATGTTCTTGATTTTTCGTGGTTATTGTGGCAAAATGAGGAGAATGAATGACTAAATATGACAAATTAGCTATAGCATTTATATTTTTCCCTGCTTCATAGTAACCAGCGTGGTTAGGAAGATTCGAATCGATAGGAGCAACATCATCTAATGCCCTTGAAATGTCTATTGCCTCTTGATCATTTAAACTCAGTAATACTGGCATGTAACCGTTAATTTTTTCTAAAACTTTGACCATCTCCACGATATCTGATTTGGATCTTTTTTTAATATCTGAAAGGTCTACAAAGAATAATTTTTTCTTCGATTTTATTGAAGGGAAAACAGTGTCTAACATTTGATTCCAAATATCTGTTAGCTCCGGAATTAATGCCCAATGACCTGATCCAATTATATTAGAAATTTCTAATTTTTCAGTTAATCTTTCTATTCCAATTCTTTCTATCAATAGTTCCCATTTTATGTTAAATATATTTTTAAAATCCGTTAACATTATTTTCCCATCATTGAACTCTAAGCCGATGGTTTCACCAGGATTAGAAATGGGCAATATTTCAATTGCATCACTTTCTTTAAATATTTTAAAAACATCTAAAACCTCGGGATGACCAATGGCCGCAGCAAGAGTTGTAGGCATTCCTAAGCCATGGATGGCTTCGCATGTATTCGGGGCAAATCCTCCGGGAACCTTTCTCTTTAATATTCTTTCAATGCTAGCAGCACTCCCCGCAACTTGAAGAATTCTGTCACCAAAATCTTTCATGCTCTCCATCCTTTCCCAATTTGAAGCACTTTCCCTAGATTGAACAAGAGAATAAAGTGAATCAACATATCCATCAAATCCTAAAAAAGTATTCATTTTTGGAATCTGATTTAACATTGATTTATATTTTTTTTGAATGGACTCATAGGTTTTTAGAGTTATATCATAGTCATTTATTTTTTCATACATATTATATAATGATTATTTAACCTATTTTTTAAGATTTTTATTAAATCTTCTAGACTTGAAAATCGGGGGTAAATTAAGCAGAGATCTGATTAAATTTTCACGTGACATGTCTCCCCTCGTGCTAACTTTCAACCAACTTTCTTTACCAAATATTTTTTTCACAATTAGTTTCGGTTTCATTCCATTAGAATGTAATTTAGCACTTTTTTCTTTTATATCCATCCAATAATTAATAAGATGATGAAGATCCACTCCTGAAAAAACGTTTCCATTTGAGGAAAATAAATATTTAGGTTTTAAATTCTCAAATTTTTTAAACGTTTCTAACATCAAATTAGCATTTTCCCAATTGAATATGACAGACTGATTCTTATCTATCATCGCATCAGTAGAAAAAAGAATTTTTGTTTCTTCTTGATAAATTGAGATGAGATTGTTGCAATGCCCTGGTGAGCGAATTAATTTAAATTTAGAAGTAGAAGTCTTTATTTCATTAATATCTGGTAAAATTTTTACCGTACATGGCTCCGGTATCCCCCATACTAATGCTCTCTCAGGGGGAATCCTAACATTTAATCGGATTAAATAAGCAGTTTCTACTGTTGCATAAACAGGAATATCGTACCTTTCCATTAATTCACGAGCTCCAGCATAATGATCCTCATGATGATGGCTAAGGACACACTTTTCAACTTTATCAAGAGCTATTTCTTGAAAAAACGCTTCTTTAGCATGTTGATGTCCGCAATCTATGAGTAGCCCATCAATTAGAAATGATGATACCCACATCATGGGATTTCCTTGTAGATCTAAGGTGGACATTTTATAAGTCCGAACAGGGTCATTCTCAACAACTTCTACTTTGACATTGATATCAATCATTTATATGTACAAATTTAAAATGCTTAATCAATTATTTAAGAATCATTGTTTTTCATTATAAATTTAAAAATACACTCATTATCACCATCAGGAAACCGCTTTAGTGGGACTATTTCTCCTCTTATACCCATTGCATCCAACCATCCCCGGTGGCGGACATTACAGGCACAAATATAATCCTTTTCTCCCTTTGCTTTTTTAACTTCTTCCCAAATGAAGCATTTCTTCACAATACCATTTCCTTCTGAATCCGAATGAATGATCATTTTAAATTTCATGATTTTTGGAATGATCACATCCATTATGGTATTCATTATTTTAAATACTTCTGGAATAGTTTTTATACTCCCCTTTTTAATTCCAAGAGCATTTAAAACATGTCTAGCTTCAATTTTTGCAAAGGATGATACCACTTGCTTATTCAATTCATTTGCAATTTCTATACCAAATCTTTTTTTGGATTTTAAATACCACTGAGCATCCCATTGTGCCATGCACATCTGTAATAAAAACTTTTGGGTTTCAAGTGGGATTTTATTCTTCTCTTTTAATGATAATTCCATATTTTTTACCTCGCTTATTTCATTAATTGATTTTTTTTTATCTAATTGCAAATTCTTGAAACTTTAAAGATTTCAGAAAACTTATAGATCTTTCATTTCGATAATATACTTCACATCTTAATTCTCTCACATTTTTCTCTCTAAAATGATTCCAAGCCTTCAAACCTAATGCTAAACCCACTCCTTTTCTTTGAAATCTAGGTATGATTCCTAAGGCTGTAATGAATCCATATTCTTTGTCACTTCCCTCAAAATCTAAAATCATGAATCCCGCAGGTATTCCATAAACTTTGGCAATATATATTGAAACCTCTGGGATATTATAAAGCTCTTCTAAATATTCAAAAGTAATTTTCTCTAATGGTGTGTTGGCGGTCATGAAAGATCGATTGTATAAATCTAAAATACAAGGAATATCAGAATAATCCACATATTTAATATTGGGAGTGATACCTTTTTGTATTATTCTTTCTTTTGTTACATCTTCAAATTCTCTCGTAATAATCTCAATATTTAAATTTAATTGAATATATCCAAAAATCTTTTTTTTTGAAGAAATATTACCTGTTTCATTATTTTTTGGAAAGATTAATGGTTTTATCTCACAATCGCTAAAAATATCTTGGTTTTTCCATAATTCTCTATGTTTTATTTTTATTTCATGCTTATGAGATACAAAATCAAAGATATTCATGATTAATTCATAGTTTTAAGATTTTGAGATTAGTCCTACTAAATTACTACGAATAAATAAAGTCTACCATATTATTTAATGATTTTCGATCAGTAACAACCTTTTTTAGGTTGCTCTCCTTATTTATATCTTATAATCATTTTAAGTCAAAGAATCATTATTTAATTACAACCAGAAAATAGTTGTAAAATCTAAATCATGTCTAATATTAATACAAGACGAGAATTAACGGATTTTCTAAAAAATGCTAAATTATCCACTTATGAAATAAAATCATTCATGACACTTTTATTCTCAAATACCATGACCGCAAGAGATTTATGTGAGAAAGCTAAAGTCCCAAATGGACGTATTTATGAGATTTTAGAAGATTTAAGGGTAAAGGGAATGATAGAAGTTCAAGACTCTCGTCCAAAAAAGTATAGATCTCTCCCATTTAATACGGCTTTTAGAAACCTCATAGAATATAAAGATAAAGAGCGACAAAGAGAAACCTCATATTTATCAAATCAAGCAAAAAAGATAGAAATTCTCTTATATGAATCTAATAGTCTTATCAAGAAAGAACCTACAAAGCAATTTTGGTCAATTGCCCTTGGTGTTAATTCCATATTTTCATTATATTCTAAACATGCACATGAAGTAAAAGATGAATTTTTATTTACTGGCTTTATTAACGATAATACAATAAAAGTACTGAAATATGCTAAATTTTTATATGATAACATTCCCACAATAGTAGATAAAGGAGCGAATGTGAAATTTTTGTGGAGTTTTGATTATGATCATCGACCACTTACTCTTGAAGAAAAAAATAAATGCGGTAAATTATACGAGAAAGTAATTTATAAGACTAAAGAACTTTATGATGTATCTCCAGATATGAAAGGTTATGAATCAAAATATATTTACAAAAATTTCCCTACATACTATGATATATTTGATAGAAATCGTGTATTAATTAAACTTCAAAACCCTTTAAGACCTTCACAAATATATGCATGTATAAACGTATTAGATATGGAATTAGCTGATGCCTTAAGAAAACGGTTCATGAATACATGGGAGTTTGAAGCAATTCAAATTCAATGAAGAAATAACAAATTTATAATATCTCCATTCAAAGTTTAAGATTATTCAAGTGGGGATCAATTCTTTCTTTTAACAAACTCAAGATTTTTATCATTTTATCTTGAAGTACCTCCCAATTATCTACATTGTTAAGCCCTTCATTTATTCGTATTCTAATGCTTTGGTAATTCCGTATTTCATCATAATCCCACTCCATTGAATGAGAAAAAAGAAAAATTTCATCCTTTTTTTTAAAGAGTTGTTTAAATCTTTCATTATTGACTAACCGGTTCTCATGGTCAAAAAATAATTCTACGGAAGACCAATTATCTTTTATCCTATAAACATAGCTTAGACTATCTCGAGTTGTAGGGATCTCTAACCATGATGATTTATCTGGTTTTAAAGGAGAATAATCGAGATTTTTTTCTTGAATTTTTTCAATCAATTCATTCCAAAATTTTAAACAGTTGTTCTTTGGGGGGATATTTCTTTCTTTTTTATCCATATTTTTATTTTTTTCAGAATCTCCTTTTATTTCACTTGGATCACAAATTATCTCGAAATTGGGATGAATCTTATTTTCTTTCTCAAGGGCTTCAACTTTTACAAGATAATAAATAGCGTCATTCATCATGCTCTTGTTTAATGAATTGATTGTTTTCACGTGTTCGTTAAGAGGTACCTCGCATATCCATATCACGATCTTGATACCATATCGTATGATAGAAGTGAGAATTTTTCCCAAGATGTCTTCTCTAGTTTCACCATATTGGCATTCTATCAGAACCTTACTTCCATATTTATCTTTACCTAGTATAGTCCCTTCCCTGATATCTACCGTCGTGATGGTAATCCCTAACTTATCATTTAACATATCTACATTTTTCTCTAACCATGGCGCAAAATCCTTCTCTGATGAGGGCCATACATCTTCCATTCGAACTTTTATTTGTTGATTTAAAAGTTTATTTCTTTTGAACATTTCATCCTGATCATTTCTCGTGAATTCTGGAATAACTCTTATAAATTCATTGCTCTCTTCTACCATTTCATTAGTTTCAATTTGTTCAATATCTTCCGTTTCTACAAACCTTTTTATCATTTGCATTGCAAGCATCTTAAATGCATCATTTATGTTTTCTCCTGTTTTTGCAGAGGCTTCTATATATGACAGTCCTAATTCACTTGCTAGGTCTTCGGCTTCTTGAGTAGAAACCTCTCTTGAAATCTCTAAATCCTTTTTATTCCCCACCAAAATGAGATAAAGTCCCGGGGGGGAATTTTCCTTGAGTTCTTCATACCAGTTCCTTATATTATCAAATGTCTCTCTTCTGGTGAGATCAAACGCTAAAATACCTGCTTCTGAATCTGCTAAATATGCTTGTCTTACTCTTTTAAACTGAACTTGTCCTGCTAAATCCCAAATTACAAAACGTACTTTAGAATTTAAACCATCAAATTCACATTCCTTTTTTGTTATGGATGTTCCGATGGTTGCTTTATAATCTTCCTGAAATACATCCTCAACAAATCTATGTACCATGCTTGTTTTTCCAACTCCGCCATCTCCTCCTAAGACGAGTTTATATGCATATAATGAAGAATGGATTCTAATTTGCTGAAGGGTATTCATTTTTCGTTTAATAATTTTCTGTTTATCATCCACATATATCTTAGGAATGACAGGACTAACGGGTCTTCCGTCGGCGATTCGAGCTACTTTTTCAGCAGCCAAATAGGCAAATGGGAAGTAAGGATCTACTGATGCAAGTGCCTTCAAAACGGTAACTAAGACATATTCTGGTCCGGCTTCACAAAAAATATATCGATATTCTTCAGTATCAAACGTTCCGACTCCAAAGGATCCTAAGGTAAATTCTCGAGTTATTTTTTTAAGGATTAAATCAATTAATAAACTAACATTTCCTAATAATGTTTCTTGGATTGATTTTTGAGGATCTTTGGTTAATACATCAAATCCAACCCCGTCTCGGTTTATAACGAGCACGGCAATAAAGTCATCTCCAACTTCTTGTCTATACCATTGTAGCAGGGCTCTTAATTTACGTCGATCCATCTTACACTATAAACATAATAAATTCCCCTTTTATTAATATTGTGTATACTAATGATAAAACAAACCTTTTTTCGATTAAAATGCATTTTTTTAGAAGATTCGATCATTTCTTTACATTCTTTTCATGCTATTTAAATAAAAAGAGTACTATTAAGTTATTATAGATAGAAAAATATAAAATAGGAAATTTTTCTCAAGGACAATTATAGGATATAAAGAGCAATAACTTTTCAATTGTGATATAATTATCGAACAGCAAGAAGAAGGTACATACTCAGAAGGAAGGATTAAGGATCTTGAAGAATTATATAAACTCATTACAGAAAGTGCAAATGATTTTATAGCTGTTACCAACCTTGATTTGCAAAATGATTATGTAAATAGTGCTTTTAAGAGGGTTATGGGTTATACCAATGAAGAATTTATAGGAAAAAATAGAAATGATCTTGTTCATCCAGACGATATTGAAGAAGCTCAAGAAAAATGGGATTATCTTTTAAAAACCGGAGAAGCAACAATAATTTTAAGAGTGAAAAAAAAAGATAATGAATTTGCTTGGTTGGAATTAAATGGGAAGAAATTTAAAACGAGTAAACAAGAAGAAAAAATATTATTAATCGGGAGAGATATAACTGAACGTAAAAAAGCTGAACAAAAAATAATAGAATCAGAAAGATTATATCACGAGTTATTTGATAATTCTCCCTCTTCCATTGTATTATTTAAATTGGATGGAATTATCCTTGATGTCAATTCTACTTTAGAAATTTTTACGGGATATAACCGTGAAGATCTTATCGGGAAAAATTATACAGATTTATCCCATCTCGTTAAAAGTGAACATTGCGATGCTTTACAAAAAAGATTAAGTAGTAGCCAGAATAGAGAAAAAATACCTGTTATCGATATAGAGATAATTAAAAAAGACGGTAGCACCGCAATAATCCATCCTAAAATCTCATTATTGTCCATTGGTCATGAAGTATTAGGATTAGCGATATTTGAAGACATAACCGAACGAGAAATTGCTAGAAAAAAAATTGAAATTTCTGAAGAAAGTTATAAAAAGGCATTTAAACAAACGAATTTCTATAAAGATCTTTTTACTCATGACATGCTCAACATCCTTAACAATATCAAGAGCTCTTTTCAATTCTATAAATACTATAATAAAATGAATGATAAGTCCGAGAAGATTGAAGAAGTTATGAATATTATCAATGAACAAGTAATTAATGGCATTCGACTAATTGAAAATATTCGTCAGATATCAAAGCTGGATGAAGCACCGAAATTATTTCTGCAAGATGTAAATGCATATTTGATCTTAGAAAGTGCCATTGATTTCATTTATAAAAGTTATGAAAAAAAAAAAGTGATCATCTATGGAAATTTTCTTGATAAAAACCTCATGGTAAAAGCAAATAATTTACTATTAGGTGTATTTGAAAATATCTTAATAAATGCAATTAAATATAACAGAAATACACCAGTGAAAATCTATATTAGCATGTCTGCTGAAAAAGTAAATGATAAGGATTATGTCAAAATTGATTTTTTTGACAATGGAATTGGAATTAGTGATGAACTTAAAAAATTAATCTTCAAAGAAGGGTATAAAAGAGAAAAACACTCAAAAGGTATGGGTTTTGGTTTGACTTTAGTTAAAAAATTAATTGATGCTTATGATGGAAAAATTTGGGTAGAAGATAAAATAAAAGGGGACCCTTCGCTGGGCAGTAAGTTCAGCATATTACTCCCTAAAACCATATAGAACCAATAATTTTGCTTTAAACTTGAAAGAAATATAGATACAACTAAAAGCTCTTTTTTTTATTTGTTAATATGATAGTATTTTTTTATGATACTTGAAGATCTAGTATTAATCTGCAAGAATTCTTCAGTTTAACGGAAGATTCAGATATATATTATATTAATGTAGAAACAATAAATTCAGGTTTATAGGAACTGAGTTTTTTCAGCAGAATTCTTATTACCTTGGCTGATTTCAACCAAATTAAAAAATTTCTTTAAAAAATACTTAATTATCTTTGTTAATAATGATTTAATTGAAGAAGTTATTAAAAAAAAAATTGAACATAGAGATATTCTAAGTTATTAAAGAATAACAATTATATTATTTATAACGCATTATATAATTTAGTATAATTGCATCGGGATTGAATTTCA
>CAZRIR010000070.1:0-8998 GCA_964600195.1 uncultured archaeon
TTGCCAGCAAGCTTGGAACAGGATTAAAGCAATTACTCGCGGGAGTTCGTAAATTTAAATTAAATTTAATTGATAGAAGTGATATTGCAACAATCGCGAGCCGTGCGGAAACAGTATGCTCAAAATGGAAACTTGGAATTGCACCTCAAGAAGACTTGGATATTGAGGAAGTCAAAAACGAGATTTATTCTGGAAATTATTAATTTCTTCTTTTTCCTTTTTTTTTCATTTATCTTGGTATTTTTAGTCCCTTAATTTTTAATTTATTTAGCATTTGAGGTAGTAGATGGTTATATTTATTGTATTTTAAATGAAATACCTTTAATGATTTTAATCCTACTAAAGTCTCTGGAAGAAAATCGATAATATTTCCCCATAAGTTTAATACCTCGAGTGAATTCAACGATTCTATCCATTCAGGTAAAGAAGAAATTTAATTTGCTTTTCATTTTTTTATCGATGCAAAGAATATATTTACATTAACTTTTTCTAACAAGTGATCAAGGAGTAGATAAAATCAAATCCAAATAATTATTTTCTTTGAATGTAATTATAGTCATAAACATATAATTTTTAGGTTATATTTCCACAATGATTACTTCTGAAATCCTTTTACTGACTAATAATATCGTAATTCCTTTTCAAGATTTTAAGTTGGATTTTGTTCAGCTCAATAAATTGTTTGCTACGCGTTCACTCGCCGAGCATGGTCTGGGTTACATGATAAATGTCTATGACAAGGCTGATTCGCAAGATCAATGGGGTAGAATCCTTTTAAAATCGTTCATTTTTGATATGGGAAGTGTGAATCATACTTTTTTACATAACATGACCATTAGAGGCTACGATCCAAGTTCTTTTGATGAAATATTAATATCTCATTGGCATTATGACCATGTGGGCTCTCTTTATCCATTACTCGAACAAATTGATAAGGAAGTCTCGATCATTTGTCATGAATCTTCTCAGTATGAAAGGTTTTTTAAGAGATCCAAGGAGGTCAAGGATGGTGATTTAGAGGGTAAGAAAAGAGAAGAGATTCTTCCTCTCTTGTCAGCTTCAAAAATAGTGAATCAAGAACCAATCGATTTGGAAAAAATTGAAAGTGACAATGGCAGAGTAATATTCTCTAAGGATGAGCGTGTAATCTTTAATTCGGGTGGATTGAAAATAACACTAAGCGGTGAAATTCCAAGAAATCATCCAGAAGAAGAATTTTCCAACTTCTTTTTTCTTCGAGGAGATACTCTTGAACAGGATGATATCTCAGACGATAAATGCCTTATTTTTGAATATCCAGAAAACGTGGTCGTGTTGCTTGGATGCTGTCATTCTGGTTTGATGAACACGCTAGATCATGTGAGAAATATTACGAAAAAGAGAGTTTCACACGTTATTGGCGGATTTCACATGGCAAGTGCGAATGAGAAAAGAATTAATCGAACCTTAAATTATTTGGAATCTTTTCAAGAAGATCATGAGATTCTCTATTTGTTTCCTATTCATTGCACGGGAGAACACTTTTTTACCATTTTAAAAAATATGAAAAATACTAACTTGAAAGCATTTAATACCAGTGTTGGAACGGTTTTTACATTTTAGATGATGGATTATGGGAAAGAATAATACTTGTAAATGGTATTTTTGTTGTCCTATAAAAAGATTCGTGGAAGAAAAAAAATTAGATGTTAAATGGGTTGAAAATTATTGTCTAATCGGTAATAAAGAATGTTTTAGGTATAAAATGGAGGAAAATAACGTGCCACATCCCGATAATCTCCTCCCCGACGGAGAAATAAGAAAAGAATTAAAATGAATAAGAGTCTCCAACGCAAATTTTCTTGTATTCATTAGGAAATCGTTTTTTAATGTCTTCTGTGTAGATCGTGCAATGACATGCTCCGATAAATTCAATCCCGTCCAGATAAGAATACTTTCTGAACCCGTGAAAACCACCGATTATCGCTCTAATTGGAAGTAATTTTTTTGCTTCTATTATGAAGTTTTCCAATCCGGGATGGGTGCATCCTACTATCATTACAAACGCATTTTCCTTGGTTTTTAAAAAGAGTGCTTGTTCCTTAATTGAACTGCCAAATTGCCCTGAAACGTAAATATTTTGCGAAATTTCAGAATATTTCTTGAATAAATGGACGCTTGCTTCAGGAAATTGGTATATATAATTATCCAATCCATCTGGAACGTATAAGTCCACGTGGCTGTTTTGAGAGTAGAAATCTCCCAAAGCACCATTATGATCATGATGATTGTGAGAAATGACGACATTCTCGATATTTTCGAGAGGAACTTTAAATTGTTGAATATTATGAAACAAGACCTGACTATCCTCTCCCGTATCAAATAATAAATAACTATTAGTAAAGTGGCTATATATCAGAGCTGAAAATCCGAATCCTGGTAAAAAACCTTCTTTCACGCATTTATTATCAAACACTATTTTTACATCGAAACTCATGGTTAATACCTTTATCTAACTCATTTAATGGATTCTAAAATATAATCCGTAATGTACTTGCTTTCTTTATTTGCTTGATTTTTATAATTCACGTATCTGAAATTAAATACGCATAGGGGACAAGAGGTTGCTATTTCAGTCGTTTCGATGGTATCAAACAGGTCCTTTCCAATTTTAATGCAAATGTTGCTATCAACTCCTCGAATGCCTGAACCCGCACCACAACATGGGCAATTTTTATGATCCTGTGTTATTTCTTTTATAGTCACGCCACATTTTTCTAAAACTTCTCTTGGCTCGTTATAGAGTGGTTTTTTTTCATGTTTTCTTCCAAGCCTGCAAGGATCGTGATAGGTAACTTCTTTATTCAGTTTTATAAAACTTAATTTATTTTGATTCGATAACTCATGAATGACATCAACAACGTGTCTCACGTTTAAGTCAAAATCCTCGAAATACTTGCGATACACGGTATCAAAGGCATACAAGCAACCACCGCACGTTACAACAATATTTTTTATGCCCTGTTTCTTGAATAATTCTATGTTTTCTTGAAATATTTTTTTGGCCACGTCTAATTTACCGGCAGAATACGCATATTCACCACAACAGGGCTCATTCTTTAAAATTTTAAAGTCAAAACCTGCTTTTTTCAGGATGAGATAGGGTGCCGTGGCACTTTCCTTTACTCGAAATGATGACATGCAACCAAGAAAGAGAAGAGTATCGGAATCCCGTTCTTCAAAGGTTTCTTCTTTCATATAATCTTCGGGGAGCCAATTTAACCTTTCTTCTGGTTTACCTCCTACTGAATTATCATCTTCAATAATTCCATTTATGATTTTTTCGTGAACCTCTAATGGACCCTTCCCATCGGCAACCAACTTGAGTTTGGATGCATGGATGATTTTTGAAATATCGATATTCTTTTGACAAGCAATATTGCAGGCAGAGCAGAGGGTGCACGTATAAATTGAATTGAGTTCTTCTCCTGTTATCTCCTCATTCTTGAAGACTTTTTTAGCAATAATGAGTCTCCCATTTGGAGATTGTTGAATGTTATTAGTGACTTTATACGTGTCACAAACATCAAGACATTCGAAACAATTTTGACAATAGGAAATCTCTCTTAATAATTGATCATGATTCATGTTAAATTAAAATAAAGTATGGATTATATATATTTTTCAAAGATTAGATAGTTTCCATGGCATTCAGCTCTTCTAATGCGTTAGAAATTTCTGGAGTGATAAGATGTTCAATCTTGCAGCTTAATTCCTGAATTAATTGAGGATCTTTTAGATTTAATACTCGTTCAAAAAAGTGTTGTAAACGATTATAATTCTTTACGAGTTCTTGAACTATTTTCTTGCCCTTCTTTGTTAATCGAATGGGAGAACGGGGTTTCCAATAAATGAAATCTTGTTCTTTTAATTTATATAACATGTTACTGACTGAAGCTGGCTTTATTTTTAAGAAATTAGAGATTTCCTTATTGGAAACCCAGCCTCCCTTGTTTTTTTTAGAAATCAAATAAATAGCTTTTAAATAATCTTCATGACATTCAAGAACTTCTTGCATTATATCTTATCCTCCTTGTTTCTTTTAAAAAAAATTATTTTGATACCTTTTCCAAACAATCTTTACAGAAAAAAATTCTGCGCATTTTCTGCTTGCTCCAAACCATGATGCCTTGGTCAAATTTTTTTAGACATGCCCAACACAATTTAGGCTTTCCATCGACATCATACATGTCTTTATAATCAAATTCATATTCAGCTACGTTCACTTTTTGTATCACTTAATTTATTTTTTATCTGATATTACTTTTGGATTAACCTCATTTTTCGATTTCTTCAATTTTTTTTGAGACATCTTGCAAAGCATTTTGAAGAGCGTTTAATTCAGATTCTAAGTAATCTTTATCTTGTTTTAATGCTTGTAATTCTTGCTCCTCTGTTAATTCAGCAGGCACAGGAAACATTGGAGCATTATAAAAAATACCTGCACGACCTCCTCTGAAATATCCTCCTCTTCCGCCCCATCCTCGACCTCCTCTGCCCCAGGCCATCCCCCTACCATATGTGAAATAACCTCGTCTTCCAGCACCCCAAGCAGCTCCTCCACCTGGGCCTTTAGTATAACCTGGACTATTATATCCTGCACAATATCCTAATCCTCTTCCAGTTCTAGATCCTAATCCCGCAGGACCGGATCCATCTCCACCAGGCATTTCATTTATCACCTCATGTATTTGTTACTTTTATTTTGAATAATAATTCACTTTCAAATTACAATAAATGATAAGTAAAGCACACTTTTAAATGTTATGAATAATCATTCACAATCCTTAAATAAGTTATTTTTTATACATATATTGAAAAAATATTTAACGAGGTAATATAAATGCCAAGATGTCATAGATATGGAATTTATAATTCAAATCATCATCATAGGTATGGATCTTATCAGAATCGAGGATATGCTAAAAATAATTTAAAAAAACCTATTTCAATAGAATTGATAAACAAGCCAATAAAAAGGGAGATTTTTATTAAACCTAAACTACAGAAAAGTAAAGATACTCAATTGAATCAAAGGAGATTTAATGATGTTGAGTTAAAAATAGAGGCTCTCAAATCGAAAATCAATGATGAGATTGATTTAAGAAAAAATTCCATTAAAAATCTTTTAATTGAAAATGATGAATGTTTTACCTGCCAAGAAGGAACAATTTATCATTTAACACCAGAGTTCCTAAAATACTTATTAGAAAAGTCTAAATATAGTTTATTAAAACAAAGTAAACTCAAAAAGACCTTTAGAAGACTCAATTTTAATCTCAATAAAGGTTTTGAAGATATTTTAATAAAGCACAAAATGATTAATATTTTTAGCTCGACCTCATTTTATTCCGTTTTAAAAGTAAAATCATCAGATTGGAAAAAATGGGAAGATATAATCAAGCTAATTGGTAATAATATAAATCAATTTAAACTTTCTATCAAAGAAAAAGAACTTGAAAAGCTGAATGATGAATTTGAATGCATTGCTTTTTTGGAACATGAAAAAAAAATAAAAATTTGCGAGAAATGTGGCCTTGAAAACAATAATAAAGCACGCTATTGCTATTATTGTGGAAATAAAATTTAATTTATATACAAGGCTGTCTATTTTTATCATTGAAGAAAATGCAATATTTCCTAAAAATAAAGGGAAATGAAAAAATAATGTCAAAAATAAGAGAATATGACTGGAAATATGGATTTTTCTTGGGATGCATCATCCCAAATAGATATCCAATGATTGAAATTTCTATTAGAAATACGCTTGATTATTTAGGTGTAGAATTAATCGATTTGCCAGGGGCCTCCTGTTGCCCCGCACCTGGGGTATTTCGTGCATTTCATATTCCAAGTTGGTATGTGGTTGCTGCAAGAAATATCTCCATCGGAGAGAATCTGGGGGTGAGTCTCATGACAGGATGCAATGGTTGTTATGGGACTTTAAGGGATGTGTGGCATGAGCTACAGCATGATAAAGAAATGAAAAATAAGGTCAATGAAGAACTTGGGAAAATTGGAAGGACTTACAAGGGTAATTTGCCTCCCAAACATGTCATGGAAGTGTTATATTTAGAAATGGGGTTAGATTACATCCGAGATTTTATCCGATATAAATTTAGTAATCTCAAAGTTGCTGTACATTATGGATGCCACATAATAAAACCTAGCGATAAAAGACCATGGAATGGTGAATATGAAGCACCTAGATTTTTTGATGAAATTGTAGAATTAACTGGAGCGAAAAGCATAGATTATAAAGATAAATACATGTGTTGTGGGGCAGGTGGTGCTTTAAGATCAGCAGTAAAAGAAGTTGCTGCTGATTTTACTCGAGAGAAATTGGTAAATATTCGCGATGTGGGTGCTGATATCATTGTTGACTGCTGTCCATTTTGCCACATGCAACTCGATTCCGGACAAGTGGAAGTAAATGAATTTTACGGTGATATCATAGGGGAACCGTTTAATATACCCGTTATATACATAACACAACTCTTGGGAGTGTCTTTTGGAATTGATCCTAACTTATTAGGTTTAGTGAAAAATCACGCGCTCTCGGGTGTAACACCCTATATTTCAATAGATCCATTTGTAAAAATAGTGAAAGAACAGTTAATTTAGAATCAGATACTCTATTGAGTATTCTTTACATTCTTAATGTGCAAGGAAGAAAAAACAAGGATTTCTTCAATGTTTAAGGTTCCTAAAATAAAGAATTAATTGAAATACAATAAAAATTATGAGAAAAGACGGATTAACGAAAGAAGAAATAGAATATAAATTGACCAATGAAATCTCTCAAGATTGCGATTTTACTTCTGGTTATATTTTAGGTTCAATGTGTACTGAACCTTTACAATATTCAAGAGAAATTTATTCTCGTTATTTACACGTCAATGCTGGAGATAAGGGTATATCTCCATGCACGGCAAATGTTGAAAAACACTTGATCTCGGAAGTTGCTTCATTATTTCATGGTAAAACTATCGTTGGAAATTTTACGAGTGGAGGAACTGAAGGAAACATCATTGCCTTGAGAATCGCCAGGAAATATAAGACACAAATAAAAAATCCTAAAGTCATAGTTTCTGAAGCAGCACATTTATCATTTGATAAATTTGCAGATTTGATTGGTGTCAAAATTGAAAAGGCGAAACTCACTTCAGAATTTGTCATGGATGTTGATGACGTTCGAAAAAAAATAGACAAAAATACCATCGGAATTGTAGGGATTGCTGGAACGACAGGATTGGGCTTGATCGATCCCATAACAGAACTGGGAGAACTTGCTCAAGAAAATGATTTATTCCTGCATGTGGACGCGGCATTTGGGGGCTTTATCATTCCCTTCATGGAAGAATTGGGGTATTCCTTACCTAAATGGGATTTTGCTGTAGAAGGGGTAAGGTCAATGACCTCCGACCCGCATAAGATGGGAAACGGGATCATCCCTGCGGGAATGTTCCTCATCAGGAACGATGCCTCCTTAGAAAAACTAACCTTTGAAATCCCTTATTTAGCAGGAGGAGCTTTTCACCATTTCAACCTCACGGGAACGAGACCTGGAGCACCAATCATAGCATTATGGGTCACTTTTAATTATTTGGGAATGGAAGGGTATAAAAATATTATAAAAACTTGTTTAGAAAATACCCATTATCTCAAAAAGAGAATATCGGAGATAGAAGGTGTTGATATAGTGAGAGATCCTCAATTGAACGTGATTGGTTTAAAAATGGAAAATAATTCAAATATATCCGTGCTTAATGATGAATTAAGAAAAAAGAATTGGAAATTAGGAGAATTTAAAGGATTAAACTTTTTAAGAATTGTTTGCATGCCGCACGTGAAAAGAACTCACTTGAATCGCTTTTGCGAAGATCTTGAAATCATATTAAAAAAAGGATAAAGAAAATCTAATGAAGTATGTTTATGGACCCGTTCCAAGTAGAAGATTAGGAAGGTCTTTAGGAGTTGATCCGATACCTTCAAAAACATGCAATTATCAATGCATTTATTGTCAATTAGGAAAAACCACGAATTTTATTAATGAACGCAAAAGTTTTTTTCCTAAAAATGACATAATCTCTGAAATTCAAGAGGTTGTAAGTCAAGATGTTCAAAATTTTGATTATATAACCGTGGTAGGGAGCGGGGAACCAACGTTATATAGAGACTTAGAGAATCTAATTTTAGTGGCAAAAGAGAAATCCCACAAACCTGTCTGTGTCATTACAAATGGTGGATTATTATATGATAAAGAAGTAAGAGATTCTTTGATGCCTGCCGACATTGTTTTACCCAGTTTAGATGCTGGAGATGAAAAATCATTTATCAAGATAAATCGTCCTCATCCTTCGATAAAATATGACGCTGTCATTAAAGGATTTATTGACTTTAAAAATGATTTTACGGGTAAATTTTGGGTAGAAATCATGCTCATGAAAGGAATCAATGATTCAAAAGAAGAACTTTTGAAGATAAAGGATAAAATTGACCTCATAAAACCGGATAGAATTGACATTAATGTTCCCATGAGGCCTCCCGTCGAAGAATGGGTTAAAATTCCGGATAAATCTGTATTCTCATTATTAAATGAGATGTTTGGCGAATTTAATAACATTAATTTTCCTGAAATGGGATCATTCGGATTTTATTCAGCAAATTTTGAAAAAGAGCTTTTATCGATAATAGAACGGCATCCAATGAGACAAGAACAAATTTTTAAAACGTTTTGCACCCACGATTTTACTGAAATGAATATTTTAACAAGATTAGAAAAATTAAGATCCCAAGAAATTATTGAAAAAAAGAATTATTCCAACTTTATTTATTGGAAATTAAAGAATTAGCAAATTATGTATTAGAAAAGCCAGATCTTAAATATAAACCACAATTACTTAGATGAAAAAATAAAAAGAATAGTGCTTCATTTGAGAGTAAATGATCTACATCA
>CAZRIR010000071.1:0-2763 GCA_964600195.1 uncultured archaeon
AAAGTCAGAATATTAAATCTAAACTGACCAGAAAAAATGTATTAGATGGCATCTCTACTCTATTAGGGATGTTAAAAAATTATAAAGATGTACCTGAAAATGGAATTGTCATGTTTGCGGGAGCAATCCCTCAAAATAATACACCAGGGACAGAAAGAATGGAAAAATATATAATAGATCCTCCAGAAAAGGTAACAACATTCAGATATCATTGTGCAAGTGAATTTTTATTATGGCCTTTGGAAGACACTTTACAAGCAAAAGAAACTTATGGGTTAATATGTGTTGGCAGGCAAGAATCTGCTGTAGGTTATATCAGGGGAAATCACATGGAGGTTGTAAGAGAATTTACCTCAGGAATCCATGGAAAACATAGAGCGGGAGGACAATCACAAAGACGGTTTGAAAGGTTAATTGAGGAAGGGGAAAAACAATTTTATAGAAGAATTTCAGATGAAATAAATGAATTATTTTTAAACATGGAGGAATTACATGGTATTTTTATTGGAGGACCGGGTCCTTCAAAAGAAAAATTTGTTAGCGATGAGAGTTTGGACTATAGATTAAGAGAAAAAATATTAGATGTTGTGGATTTAGGCTATGGAGGTACCGAAGGCCTTCGAGCGCTTGTAGAAAAAGTCAAAGATCAGATGGAAGATATCAAATATGTCCGTGAGAATAAGATCATGAACCAATTCATGAAAGAGTTAACCAGTGATAATGAGCTCGCCATCTATGGATATGATGAGATTAAGAAAGCGTTAAATTATGGCGCTGTGGATGTCTTAATCATGTCAGAAAAATTGGATATATATAATTTGAAGTTAGGTTGTTCCAATTGTGATTATATTGAACACAGGCGTGCTAGAGAACAAGAATTATTAACGATAGAAAGCCAAATCCAGGATGAAATTTGTCCAAAATGTAGTTCAAGTACATTTAACCTTCTTAATAAACAATCGATTGTTGAAGAACTTGGTGATATTGCAGAAACCACAGGTACTGATGTAGAAATAATTTCTACTGAAACAGAATTAGGAGAATCACTATATAGTACTTTTGGAGGAATAATAGGGATTCTAAGATATAAAGTAAGCTATTAAAATAAAATAAATATAAAAACAAGTCTTTTAGGAAAATAACAGAGGATATTGAATTGGACTTAAAACATGCTTTAATGAATTTAAAAATCATCATGTTTGGAGGAAAGGGCGGTGTCGGAAAAACAAGTTGTGCAACTAGTTCAGCGATCTGGGCTGCTGAGCATGGAAGAAATACATTAATTATTAGCACAGATCCTGCTCATTCATTAGGCGATAGTTTAGGATTGGAATTACCTCCAGGAGAAAAGATACCCGTTAATGGAATTCCAAATTTAACTGCTTTAGAAATAAATCCTAGTGCGGATATTGCTGAATTACAAGGATTAACAGCCATGAATCCGTTGGAAGATATGGGATTGTCTGGAATGGGCATGGGAGGTATAATGGAAGGATTTGGAATGGGAGATATTCAAGAATTAGCAGCAACGAATCCACCTGGAATAGACGAGGCATTTGCATTTGGGAAATTATTAGAATTTATTGAAACAGAGCATGATTATGATCTTATCATATTTGATACAGCACCCACTGGACATACTTTACGGTTTTTAGGATTACCCGAAACGCTTTCAGGATGGATTGGGAAGATATTGAAAATGAGGTTAAAAATAGGGAAGATGTTTGGAGCTATAAAAAGAATGTTTTCTCGAGAAGAAAAGGAGGAGGATAATTCTTTAGAAATATTAGAAAAATATAATAACTCAATTTTAAATGCTCGAGATGATTTGATGGATCCCTCAAAAAATAACTTTGTTATTGTAATGATCCCAGAAGAGATGGCAATTACAGAGACGGGAAGATTGATAAATGAATTGATAAAATATGAAATTCCAAATACAAATATCATAGTAAATCAACTTTATCAAGATAATGCGGAGTTATGCGATTTTTGTAAAAGTCGCAGGAACATGCAGCAGAGGAACTTAGATAAAATCAGAGAAATTTTCGGGCAAAAAATGGGAAAAAACCTTATTGAGGTGCCTTTGTTTAAGGATGAGGTGAGAAAATACGATAAACTTAAAGAAATGGCAGAATATTTAGTAAAACAATAATTATTGATTAAATTTATTTACGTATTGACAATAATTACATAGAGTATTATTTCCACTAGGATAGCCGCATTGTTCACAAGAATTAAACTTTCTTGGTTTCACTTGACCGTATAATATTTTTGACAACTTCAAGAACCCATTCAAAAGATTAAATTCTATTTCTGGGCTAAATTGCTTGCATTCTTCAATGAAATGTAAAACTCGTTTTCTTAAAATAGGATCTTGCTCTCTAAAGGGGCAGTGAGAGGCATAATAGTCAATTTGATTAATATTCGCATATAAAAAGATTTCTTCCTCCGGGATTTTCATTAATGGGTTGATTTTTTTAAGAAAATACTTGTTAATCTCTGCTTGTTCGGGTTTAAAAAAATATTGATTGGAAATCAAGTGAAATCTATTAAATAACAGATTCATGAGGTAGGTTTCAGCAATATCGGTGAGATTATGACCTAAAGCAATAACATCACCACCAAGCTCCTTTGCCCCATCATTAATTAGTCTTCTCCGTAATACAGCGCAATAATTACATGTATATCTAAAATTATCGGTTTTTTTTTTCGTTTTGTTAATCTCATCGAGAGTAATTCCTATTTTCTCTTTAAAGGAAA
>CAZRIR010000071.1:2863-5671 GCA_964600195.1 uncultured archaeon
TTTGAAATCGTTTTGTATATGATCTTTTCAATACTTCTCGTAAAACATGTGGAACATAATTTATCTCCAGAATGCTTTCTATGAATTATGAATGTATCTTTTTTACAACTAGTACAAGTTCCTTTTTGAAAAAATAATTGAAAATCTGTTATTTTAGTCACTTTTAGTAAATATTATAGCCAAAATAGGTTAAATCCAAATTTAACAAATGATAAAAGGAAATTTCCAGCGATTAAAATTAGTGTCAATATCCTTATAGTATTTATAATAATTTTTTTAATTTTAGCCCTATCATCTTCCAAGTATTCGTATGAGACTTCGATCAATGTTTTTTCTTTAAGATCCACATCCTTTGGAAAATTCAATAAAATTGTATCATTATATCCATCTCCGATTTCATCAATGAGAGAATAATTTTTCTCATCTAAATAAGTATCATTCTCATCTCTGGTTATTTCTTGGGACTCGTTAGGATTGTTTTTCAGGTTTGTTTTCCAGGATCCTTGAATTTTTTCTTTAGATGGATGTATTTTAATATAATCCACGTTTTCTACTCGAAAGTTTGATAACATAATTTTATCGTCGTCTTTTTCGTAATAAAATTTTTCTTTTTTCTTCTTTTTTACAGAATATTTTCCTTCTCCAATAATTCCGTTAATCACTTCTTTAACCGCTCTATCACCATCGAAAATGGGGATAGGAAGCATGTTAAATAAACTAATGCTAAATGATATTGCAAATAACCAAAAAATTGTCCTGTATAAAAAATCGGGCCAAGCAGGTGTTAAAAATTTTGCTAAGGCATTACCATACATCCAATATAAATAACTATTCCACAACACTCCAATTACGATTCCATCGGTCGTAATGTTTAATACGTGATCATTATCGGATGCATCCGTCAGAGTTAATTCTTGAAGATTGAAATTTGTTAGATATTTTTCCAAAGTATAAGGATTTTCAGCAGTATAATTAATCGCAGTCCCATTTACTTCAGTTATGATCATCCCTATTGTTAAATTCGTATTGTAATTTATTCCACCTTCTTCTTTTGAATCTATTTTTATTAGTCTAATTGCGGTATCATTATATTTCTCAAACGTCATACCTAAGTAATAACGGGGACCTAGGGTAACATTCTTTTCTTGTAGGATGTCTGAAATTGGATTATAAGTCAATATAGTAAGTTCATCTCCGATTGAACACGTAATGTAAGTTTGATTATTTAATATGGTATAATAATCAATACCGAGCAAATAATCACTATATATATAAGGACCAGATCCTTCTTTGAATGCTACAAATACATCACCATCATTCAGGATCCCATAATTAAAGCCACCCTCTGCGGGAGTTGCCACATGATCCACCTGATAAGCAAGTTTATAATAAGGTGATATCATGAATGGAAATGATAATAGCAAGATAAAAGCAATTCCTGCGGTAATTGCATTCACGAAGGTTCCAGAATTTGCAACTCTTAACCGAGTAGATCTTTTATATTTTGAGGATCTTAATTCTCGTTCATCAACTTCGACAAAAGCACCGAAACCGATTAGAAAAAATAGTCCGGCACCAAGAATTCCAGAAGATTTTACTTCTAATCCATCAATTTCCGCAGAAATTCCATGTGCAAGCTCGTGAGTGGTCATGATGAATAATAAGGGTAAAATCAAATATGAAAAAGCTGGAAGAGAAATAGTTACCCCGGGAATTAAGGGAGTCACGGCATTAGTAATTTTAGGTTTGAAAATAAGTTCAATTAAATTTGTCGTGAAAAACCATAATGCATAAATCGTAAAGCAAAAACTCACGAATATTCCAATAGTCCAAAAAATCCGCCAAAATCGAGGAGCTTTTCTGGAAATTTTGTTTATGACCTTATTTAATTTTTTAGTCTTAAACATTGCAAGTACTGGGAATAAAATATACGCGGCATCCTTTTTTTTCCTTAATAAAAATGCGAGAAGTAAAACAAAACCCCAAAAAATTATGCTAATGATAAACCAAGGGTTTAGCACCAGATCTAAGAGTAATTCCATTTAAATAATTGTGATTTTTTATGTAATAGTTTTATTTTTACTAATTAAGAATTGAAATTAAAATTACTTTTTTCAGATTAAAAATAAGAAATTAATAAATATCGACGCCATAGTAAAAATTAGATCATAAAATTAGTTGATTTCTTTTCAAAATCCAGTCATCTATTAGGAATTCTTGTTCAATATTCTTTCGTGGAGTATAATTACCATGTATGGTAGATTTTGGTATCCAAATTTCTTGTCCAGAATCGAAATTAATGAGAAGAGCTTTTTCCGTTTCTCCTTGAATATTACCATTTAGTTGCCTCAATTCTTTTGTCAAATCCTTCTTCGTTTTATCACTAATGAGAACATCTTCATTTTTTAAATTTTTATCGTTAATAGCATTATCTTCTCCAGGAAAATTGCTTTTTTTTTTTGAAAAGTTATTAGAACGTGTTTCTTGTAGATCTCGTGTATTATTATTGTTATTATTCATTATTGTCGCGTTTTTTATCTTTTCTTCCAAAAAATGCTCTAATAACCTTCTTAATATTTCCGCTTGTGCATAATTTAGCATTTTCGAGTAATTTGCTATTTTTATCCATAAAGTTTTTGTAGTTTTATCTTCCCATCCAAATGAAATTTGAGTTTTATCATCATTAAACGTGTGATAACCATTCCAATTCAAATTCTTCCGATTCAAGACGTCTAATATCATGATACTTTCTTCTAATGATATTTTTATTACTTTTCCTTCTCCATTTGAAGGTTTTTCCCAATTTCC
>CAZRIR010000071.1:5771-8979 GCA_964600195.1 uncultured archaeon
CTAATGATATTTTTATTACTTTTCCTTCTCCATTTGAAGGTTTTTCCCAATTTCCATCAGATTTTCGTTTAATGCATCTCATAAAAAAAAAAGGATCTGAATCGGAAGGACTATTAATAATTAGTCCTGTATTTTGGCCAAAAAATGAATAATTATGTTGTTTAACCATATTTATCCAAGGTATATTGATAAATATATATAAAAAGGGAGTGAAAATTTATTGTCGCTTTTTATAGTATTTTAATACTTTTATTATCGAAAAAATAGTAAAAAATTAAAAGACTTATTAATTTATAGATAATTACCAGATTAGCAATTTAAACATCTCAATTTTTAGCGGGGTGGGCTAGCCTGGTTTATGCCGCAGGGCTCATAAATGGTGAAGAATTTTCTTTATCATGAAGAAACCCTGAGATCGTTCGTTCAAATGCCTATTATTGCTGGTTTCCAGCTGACTGAAAATCGAACCCCCGCTATTATGTTTTTTTTCTAAATGAATAATGATTTTTTATGAATAAAATCACAGCTAAATTAATTTGTATATTTAATAATGAATGTAAATTTGAAATAAGAGTAATTTTATACAATTCATCAATAAATTATTGTTTTAAAAAAATAGATGAGAAAATATTATTGTTTTTAACTTATTTCAATATGATTTCCAGTTACCATGTAATGTATTTTTTCAGCCATTTTACAAGCATGATCCCCACACCGTTCCAAATAACGCGCGATCATTAGATAATGAGCATAAACGGTGATGGATTTAGGATCTTCCATCATGTATGTTATACATTCCCTAAAAACAGCCCAGCGCAATTTGTCAACCTCATCATCCCGCTCTTCGAAATCGTGTATTTTTTCGATTGAACTCTTGTCGAAAGCTTCAAGAACGGTTTTTATCATATATTGAACGTGTTCCCACATATGATTTATATTTATTGGAACCGGCGGTGATGATATGTTCGCTGTTTCTTGTGTTACTTTGGCAATATCTTTTCCATATCGCCCTATTCTTGTTAAATATGTAATCATTTTCAAAATTGTTGCAATTCTTCTTAAATCAATAGCCATTGGCTGATATAAAGCAATCAATTTTAGTGCTTCTGATTCAATTTCATCATCAAAATCCCTTAACTCAAACTTTTTCTGATCTATAAATTTTGCAAGGTCAAGATTTCTTGACATGAGGGATTTCATTGCACCCTCTAACATTTCCATTGCTAAATATCCCATTTCCAATACTTTTATTTTCAAATTTTTAATTTCTTTATGTAATTCTATTGTCATGATATTATTTCACTCATCCGAATCTTCCAGTTATGTAATTTTCAGTTAATTTATTAGAGGGATTTTCAAAAATTTTTGTTGTCTCATCATATTCAATTAATTCCCCCAGATACATAAACGCGGTATTATCACTTATTCTTGCTGCCTGTTGCATGTTATGTGTGACAATTACAACGGTATAATCTTCTTTTAATTTTAAAATTAATTCTTCAATTTTGCCAGTAGCAATTGGATCTAATGCAGAACACGGTTCATCCATTAATAAGATTTCCGGTTCTATCGCTAAAGCTCTTGCTATACATAATCTTTGCTGTTGACCTCCTGATAAAGAAGCTCCAGATTTTTCTAAATCATCTTTTACTTCATCCCATAGATTTGTCAATTTTAAATAATTTTCAACTATAGGTGTTAAACTATTTTTTGTAGTCATGCCCATTAATTTTTTCCCAGCAACGACATTATTAAATACTGTCATTGTTGGAAAGGGATTAGGTTTTTGAAATACCATTCCAATTTTACGTCTAATCAATACAGGATTTATTAGACCGTTAGTACCTTTGGGTCCATAAATATGTTCACCATCAATGGTTATTTCTCCACTAACCAACGCCTCAGGATTAAGATCATGTAATCTATTTAAACTACGTAAAAGAGTAGTTTTTCCACAACCAGAAGGTCCTATTATGGCAGTAACTTTATTTTTTTCGATATTTAGATTAATATCCTTCAGAACTTGCTTTTTATTAAACCATACATTTAAATTTTTTATTTCTAACTTATAAATGATTAAATCACCTACTTGAATTTTTCTCTAGTATAATATCTGACAATTATATTTAAAGATAAAACAATAGATATCAATACTAATGAGGCGCCCCATGCTTTTGGCCAATCAATAGTTATATATGGAGATTGTGAAGAATTAAATATAGTTAGGGGTAATGCGGCAGAAGTATCAAAAAAACCTCCAAAAAAATAACGACTTCCCAATATCGTCAAGAGCAAGGGAGCAGTTTCACCAGCAACTCTTGCAATTGCCAAAAGGCATCCCGTTACAATCCCCTTTTTTGCAGATGGTACAACTATTGTTAAGGTAGTTCTCCAATGCGGCACACCTAATGCTAAAGATGCTTCCTTTAGGGTTATTGGTACCATTTTAATTGCCTCTTCTGTCGCTCTAGTTACAAGGGGTAACATCATTATTCCTAAAGCAAAACCTCCCGCCAAAACCGACCATCCAACAAGTCTAACAATCAGTAACCATGCAAAAATACCTATAACTATTGAAGGCATATTAGAAAAGATATCATGAAATAAGCGAGCGCCTTTACTAAAATAGTTACGTGGGTTTTCTGCTAAATAAATTCCCGAAAAAATTCCAATAGGAATTCCAATCAAAGACGCTAGAGCAACAACAATAAATGTTCCTTGAATTGCTGGACCTATACCTCCTCCAGGTTGTCCTAATGGTTTAATCTCTTCTGTTAAAAAAGGAATACTTATTTGATTTATTCCTTGTATTATTACGTCATAAAGAATACTTAATAGGGGTATTAGAGCAATAATCAAACACAGTATACAAATACCTATCATAATTTTACTTTTAATTTTTCTCAAAGTGTAATAGGATTTTTCAGAAATCTTCATGTTAAATACATTCACATTAAATACCTCCTCCAATATTTTTATATTTCCTTTGATTGTATCTTATGAAAAGTCTAGCTATAACGTTGATGGTAAATGCTAATAGAAAGAGAACTAAACCTATTTCAATTAATGCTGACAAATAAACTGCTGGAGAACTCGCTTCAGTAAATTCATTCGCAATTAATGATGCCAAAGTATAACCCGGACTAAAAAGCGATGTAAATAAATTGAATGAATTACCAATAACCATTGTAATCGCCATTGTTTCACC